>JAJFGM010000116.1 GCA_021776145.1 Kiloniellaceae bacterium
AGGCGCTGGCGCTCGCCGGTCGACAGCCGCGCGATCGGCCAGGCGCGGCAGTCGTCGGGCAATCCCGTGGCGCTGACCAGCTCGCGCGCTGCCCACCAGTCGTCGAAATGCTCGGCCACGGTATCGCACCACCAACCGGGCTCGGCCGCGACATAGACCACGCGGCGGCGCCAGTCGGGCGCGGGCATCGAGGCGCGCGCGGCGCCGTCGAGCGTGACCTCGCCCGTGTTGGGATCGAGGTCGGCGATGGCGCGCAGCAGCAGCGTCTTGCCCGAGCCAGAGGCGCCCCGGACCGCGACGCACTCGCCGTCGCCGATCTCGAATGACACCGGCGAGATGCCCTGTCGCGACAGGTCGTGAACCTTCAGCATCCCCGTGCCGTGTCGGCCCGCGCGGTCGGGCCGCCGAAGCCACGGCAGCGCGTCGGTCGCCCGCGCCATCCTCTAATGCAACGTCCACCAACCCAACGCCCACTAACCCAACGCCCCGGGCCTCACGCCGGCAAAAGTCCGACGAGAGCGGGGGCCTAAAAGGCTGAATTATGGAAACCCGAGCCAATCATCTCATGGTCGGAGCTTTCGTGCTCGCGCTGGCGTTCGGCCTGTTGGCCTTCGTCGTTTGGCTCGCCAAGTTTCAGTTCGACACCGTGTTCGCGCACTACCACATCCGCTTCAACAGCGCCGTCACCGGGCTCAAGGAGGGCAGCGTCGTCCGCTACCAGGGAGTCAAGGTCGGCGAGGTGGTGGCCATCGTGCTCGATCCCAATATGATTGGCGAGGTCCTGGTCACCGTCGAACTGGAAAAATCGACGCCGGTGCGCGATGACACAACCGCGACATTGGAACTCGAAGGTCTGACCGGCGGCCGCTACGTGCTCTTGACGGGAGGCACGCCCGAGGCCGCGCCGCTGGCCGCCCTGCCGGACGAAAAACTGCCGCTGATCGCCTCCAGGGCTTCGTCCCTGGAGCAGGTCCTCGAAGGTGCTCCCGAGGTCCTCGCCAGCGTCAACCTTCTGCTCGCCCGCGGCAATGACTTGTTGAATGCCACGAACCGCCAGAACATCGCCCAATTGATCGACAACCTGACGGTCTTTTCCGCCGTGTTGGCGGAACATGGCGACGAGATCGGCGGCTTGATCAGCGACACATCGAAAACGATGGCCAACCTCAACGAGGCGACCCTGGCGCTGCGCGACATGTCCACCGTTTTGAGAACCGACAGTGCCCGGATTTTGCAACAGGCCGACGCGACGCTGGTTTCAATTGAGTCCATGGCCAGCAACATCGACGTCGCGGTTGCCGACACATCGGAACAGGTGCGCGACCTGATCAAGAACCTGCAGGCGTCGGCCGATGGCCTCACCGGGACGACTCACGAACTGGAAGCTTTGATCGCCGAGAACCGCGAACCGATTCGCGATTTCACGTCCACCGGTCTCTACGAACTCACCAACCTGTTGACCGAGGCACGCGACCTGATCCTGGTTGTCAATCGAGTGACGACCGAAGTCGAACGCGATCCGGCGCGCTTCATTTTCGGCAACCAGCAACAGGGTTACGAAGCGCAGTAACCGGTCAAGCGATCAGTCGCGGAATTTCCAGGGACAGCGAGGTTTCATGTCAGACCACAGTCATTCATCCGTGCCCAGCGGCACGCAGCCGGACGAGTCTCATAGCGGCCAACGTCGTCGTCTCCTCAAATTGACCGTGGCCGCGCCCCTTGCCGGTCTTGCGGCCGCCTGCGCGCAGCTGGTGCCAGGTCAAGGTCCGCCCCCGGCGCTTTATCGCCTGTCGCCGAAAAGCACCTTTCGCGCCGACCTGCCGGTCGTCGATTGGCAGTTGGTCCTGGAGCCGCCGATCGCTGCGGCCAGCCTGAATTCCACACGCATCGGCCTGCAGCGCAACCCGATGAGCATGGAGTACTACGCCCGCTCGAACTGGTCCGACCGCGCACCGCTGATGGTGCAGACGCTGATGATCGAGTCATTCGAAAACTCGCGGCGCATTGTTGCCGTCGGACGCGAGGCGATCGGATTGCGCGCCGACTTTGTTCTGAAGACCGAGCTACGCGAGTTCCAGACCATTTACTTCGACGCCGAGCGGCCCAAGACCCTGGTGACGCTGAACGCGAAACTGGTCGAGATGCCGCAGCGTTCGATTATTGGTTCGCAGTCCTTCAGCCATGCGACTGAGGTCACCGCGGACCGCCTTGACAACATCATCGCCGCTTTTGATCTTTCACTCGGCAAGGTTCTGCGCCGCCTGGTCGAATGGACTTTATCGACCGGTCAAGAGGCCTGGAGAGCACGCAGGGGTTGATATTCTGTCCACAAATAACCGCTCTGCAATCTTCGCCTATGCGTTTAGGTATAGTCACGGACGTTTTCACCAAAAAAGACTGACTCTAGGATAGCAGCGGTCCGGTGCGATTAATGAATTCTTAAAATACCTGGGGCAATTTAGCCATTGACGTTTTCAACAGATGCGAGCCCACAATGAGCGACATCGACCACCTACGCGCGCGCGTCGAAGCGGCCGAAGAACGATTCGGCCTGCTTACCGAACAGCAGAATTCCTACAGTAAGCGTATCCTTGAGCTGATGAACAGCCTCGAATCCGATGTCAGCAAGTTCAGGGCCGAAAGCGAGACACACGAGACCGAAGTCGAACGCCTGCACTTCGAAAATGAGCAACTTCGCGGCATGCTGCATTCACTGCTGCTTTCGGTTGAATCCGATACCATGGTCGAAACCATGCGCGAGCTCGATGGCAAGGTCGCCGGACTGGTCGACAGCAAGTCCGAGACCGCCCCAACCGAAGTGGCCCCAACCGAAGTGGCCGCAACCGAAGAGGCCCCGATAGAAAAAGCGCAAGCCGAAAGCGATCCGCAGGCCGCGACGGATGTGGATGTCGAGGACTCGTCAGTCGAGAACCCGGCCGAGTCGATGATGGACGATACACCTGTCGAGGCCGCATCAGACGAGGAACTTCCCCCCGAGGAAGCTCTAGCCGAAGACGCTCTGGCTGAGGATTCTCTGGCCGAAGAAGCTATGGCCGAGGACTCGACCACTGAGGCTCCGGCCGCAGAGGCCGAGCCGTCGGACGTCGAAACTGCCGAAATCGAACCCGAAGCGCCTGAGTCCGATCAGCAGGAAGACGTCGCGGTGTCGTTGGAAGAAAACCTCGACCAGCCCTCGGTTTCCGAAAGCGTCGAGCCCGCGATCGCCGCCGATCTGACGGCCGAAGCGCTAGATGAAGCCACGGACCTGGAAGCAGCGGCAAATGAAGTGCCCGCCGCCGAAGAAGCCGTCGTCGCGGAGGCGGTTGCCGACGAGGCAGTTGTCGAAGAGGCGGTTGCCGAGGAAGTGGTCGCCGAGGAAGTGGTCGCCGAGGAGGAAGTTTCCGACGAGGCAGTTTCCGTGGAAATGGTGGCCGAGGAGGCAGTTTCCGACGAAGCGGTTACCGAAGAGGCGATTGTCGAGGAAGCAGTTGCCGAGGAGTCGGGCGTCGAAGAGGCGGATGCCGAGGAGGCGGATGCCGAGGAGATGGTAGCCGAGGAAGCAGTTGCCGAGGAACCGATCGCTGAACAGGCCGCCGCCGAGGAAATGGCCGTCGAGGAAGCGGCAGACGAAGAAGCCGTTGCCGAGGAGGCCCTTGCCGAAGAGGCCTTTGCAGAGGAGCCTGGCGATGAATCGCCACAATCGGCCATCGAGCCGGCCATCGAGCCGGACATCGAGCTGGCCGCCGAGGCGACCGAACCGAACGCCGTCGTCGAGGACGAAGAGCCGCAAAGCGAAGCTTCGGTGAAGGACATTATCGACCGGGTATCCGAGTTGGTAAAGGACTTGGCCGAGGCCGAAGCCGCCTCCGAGGCCGGCCACGCACCGGAGGAGGATGAAAAGGCCGAGAAGGACGAAAAGGACGAACCGGTCAGCGCCACCGGATCCTGAAGCAATTCCATAATTCTCGATCGGCGCGGGATTTCCGGCGCCAATCGAAAGATAACGACAACGGCCGCCCCGAAACCCGGGGCGGCCGTTGTCTCGTTCGCTGTTCCGGAAGCCGTCAGGCTTTTTCCTCGACCGGCCCACCAGACTCCTTCCAGGCCGCAAATCCGCCCGCGATGTGTGCCACTGGCCGCAAGCCCATGCGCTGAACCGCTTGCGTCGCAAGCGCCGAGCGCCATCCCATGGCGCAATAGAAGACGAACTTCTTGCCAGACGCGAAATAGTCCTTGTGATAGGGGCTTTCTGGATCGACCCAGAACTCGAGCATACCGCGCGGACAGTGTCGGGCGCCGGGTATCTTGCCTTCGTGTTTTAGTTCGCGAATGTCACGCAAGTCGACGAAGACCATGTCTTCGTCGTCCCGCAACGCCAAAGCCGTTTCTATCGTCAGCGTTTCGATTTCCGCGGTCGCCGCTTCAACGAGCTGTTTGACTCCAATTTCCACGTCGTACCCTTTCCCGATGTGGTCACACCGCATTCTACCACAGGCGCCACGTCACACCAGGTGACAGGCCACCTCCCGGCCCGGCGCCAGAGCACGCAGTTCCGGGGCCCGCCGCCGGCACCGGGCTTCGGCAAGCGGGCAGCGCGGCGCAAAGGCGCAGCCAACTTCGCCGGCAATTGTCTGGTGGGCGATTGTCTGGTGGTCGATAGTCTGGTGGTCGATAGTCTGGCCGACAACGTCGGCTTTGTGCCGCGCTGCGGGTCGCTTCCATCGGGTCCGCGGGCTGGGCACCGACGCCAGAAGTGTCTCGGTGTAGGGATGCCGCGGCGCCGTAAAGATTTCCTTCGTCGCGCCCTGTTCGACGATACGGCCGCGATACATGACAGCGATACGGTCGGTGACATGTCGCATGACGCCGAGGTCGTGACCAATGAACAGATAAGACAAACCCAGCTCTTCCTGCAGGTCCATCATCAAGTTGAGCACCTGCGCTTGAACCGAAACATCGAGCGCGGAAACCGGTTCGTCGGCGACGATCAGCGCCGGCCGGGTAATAAGGGCGCGGGCGATGGCGATGCGTTGCCGTTGCCCGCCCGAGAACTCGTGTGGAAAGCGCTGCGCATCTTGCGGCGACAAACCCACGGCCTGCAAGGCATCGGCAACCTGCTCCCGGCGACTCTGCGGCGTCGCGCCAGCGGCCCGCAAGCTTTCAAGCGGTTCGGCGACGATACGCCCGACCCGCAGCCGCGGGTCCAACGACCCATAGGGATCCTGGAAAACCATCTGAAATCCGCGCCGGCGTTGTTTCAGGGCTGTCGGTGAGAGTTGATAAAGATCTTCGCCGGCGAAGACGACACGACCGGAACTGGGCCGCTCCAAAGCCATGACGGCGCGCGCCAGGGTTGATTTTCCGCAGCCGGATTCGCCAACTAGCCCGAAGCTCTCGGCGCGCCGCAGAACAAAGGATACACCGTCAACGGCGCGAAAACGTGGGCGCGGCCCGAAGACACTGCGACGCGGCAGCAGGTAGTCGCAAGCCAGACCTTCCACCTGCAAGAGCGGCACAATTTGGCTCATCCGTCACCGCCGATGCCAGATGTGCCTTGGTCCGGCCCGACCGGATGGAAGCAGGCCGCGAGGTGATCCGCCGAGACTTCGCCAAGCGCCGGCAATTGGCCGCGGCAGCGGACATCGGCCAAATGGCAGCGTGGCGCGAAAGCGCAGCCCGGCGGTCGGGCGCGGGGGTCGGGCACCTGCCCTGGAATGCTGTGTAGCCGTGGGCGACGCCCGTCCACGGCGTCGGCGGCACTTACGTCGCTGCGCGGTATGGCGGCAAAAAGCCCGCGGCTGTAGGGATGAGCCAGGCGCTCGAAGACCGCCGTGGTCGTTCCCGCCTCGACGATGCGGCCGGCGTACATGACCATGGTTCGGCCGGTGGTTTCGGCAACGACGCCAAGGTCGTGGCTGACCATGATAAGGGCTGTTCCCAAATCCTCGGCAAGTTCGGCAATGAGCGCCAGGATGCGTGCCTGCGTCGTGACGTCCAGTGCCGTCGTCGGTTCGTCGGCGATCAACAGGGCCGGCTCGCAGGCCAGGGCAATCGCCAGGACGACGCGCTGGCGCTGACCACCTGAAAGCTGATGCGGATAAAGATCGAGCGGAAAGCGCGCCACCGGCAGGCCAACCCGATCGAGCGTCGCGCGGGCGCGATCCGTCGCCGCGGCGCGCGACAGGTTGAAGTGCAGGCGTGGACCCTCGGCGACCTGATGGCCAATCGTCTTGACCGGGTTGAGGGCCGTCATCGGTTCCTGAAAGACCATGGCCAGGCGCCGTCCGCGCAACCGGCAGAGTACGTCCTCGGCGGCGCCGACAAGATCTTGACCTTCGAAAACGATACGACCGCGTAACCGTGCCTCGGCCGGCAACAAACCCATGATGGCGAGGGCCGTCATCGACTTGCCGCAACCGGACTCGCCGACAAGGCCGAGGCTGTCGCCGCTGCCCAGCGTCAAGTCGACGCCCGACAGCACCTCGATCGGACCGGTCGGTGTCGCCAGTTCGACAGCCAGGCCTTCGACCACCAGGAGATCGGACATCGGCACCCTCTGCTCAGCCGCGACGCAGGCGAGGATCCAAGAGATCGCGCAATCCGTCGCCGAAAAGGTTAAGTCCGAAAACCGTAAGGGCGATCGCCAGGCCGGGGAAGATGGCCAGACGCGGCGCCATGAACATCATGGTCTGGGCATCGTTGAGCATGCGCCCCCAAGACGGTTGTGGCGGCTGCGTGCCAAGGCCGAGATAGCTCAGTCCGGCCTCGGCAAGGATCGCCAGCGCGAACTGAATGGTTGCCTGGACGATCAACAGGTTGGCGATGTTCGGCAGAACATGCACCACGGTGATTGAGACACCACCCTTGCCGGCGGCACGCGCCGCGGTGATGAACTCGCGTTCCCAAACGACCAGTGCCGCGCCGCGAGTCAGGCGGGCGAAGACCGGGACGTTGAAGATCCCGATGGCGACAATGGAATTTACCGCACCGGGCCCGGCGAGGGCGGTGATCATCACCGCCGACAGCAGCGCCGGAAAAGCGAAGGCAAAATCATTGAAGCGCATGACGCCTTCTTCGATCCAACCGCGTTTGGCCGCCGCCAGGGCACCCAGGGGCACACCGAAACCGGCGCCGATTCCGACAGCGACCAGGGCAACGCTGACCGAGTTCTGCGCGCCGACCATGAGCAGCGACAGCACGTCGCGGCCGAAGTGATCGGTTCCCAGCCAGTGCGCCGCCGAAGGGACCTGAAATCTGCCGGCGATATCCACCGTCGCCACCGCATAGGGCGTCCACAACAGCGACAGCAAGGCGACGAAGACGAACAAAAGGGTCAAGCCGCCACCGATCAAGAGGTGTCGGTTGGCCAACGCCAGCCCGAGCCGTTCACCGCGTGCCATCAAGTCTGTGTTTACGGGTGGGGGGCTCGGGGGTGGCGGGCTCACAGGCGCGAGACGCCCAGGCGCAGGCGCGGATCCAACCCGGCGTAGAAGAGGTCGACGATGAAGTTGATGACCACCACGGCGCCGGCCAGCAGCACCACGAGGTCCTTGACCACGATAAGGTCGCGCTGGGCAATGGCCTGGAACAGCAGACGCCCAAGGCCGGGCAGGTAGAAGACATTCTCGATGATGATGGTGCCGGCCAGGAGAAACGAGAACTGCAATCCAAGGATGGTGACCACCGGGATCATGGCGTTGCGCACGCCATGCCGCCACAACGCCGCGCGGCGGCTCAGCCCCTTGGCCCGGGCGGTACGCAGGTAGTCCTGTCCCAACTCTTCGAGCACCGAGGATCGGGTCACGCGGGTCAATATGGCGGCCTGTGGCAGCGCCAGGGCGACGGCCGGCAGCAGCAAGGACAGAAGAGCGGCTCCGGCGCCCGCATCCCACCCGGCAAAGCCGCCGGCGGGGAACCAGCCGAGCTTCACCGAGAACAACAGAATAAGCAGAATAGCGAACCAGAAGTTCGGCACGGCGATGCCGGCCTGGGCAAAAACGCCGATCATCAAATCCGGCGCCGCGTTGCGCCGCGCCGCCGCCCATACCCCAAGCGGGATTGCCAGGGCGGTCGACAGAAAGATCGCCATCAGGGCCAGGGGCAGGGAGATAACCAGACGGTCGGCGACCAGTTCGCTGATCGGAACATCGTAGGTGTAGCTACGTCCGAGATCACCCTGCACGAGGCCGCCGAGCCAGCGCAGATAACGCAACGCCGCTGGTTGGTCGAGCCCGAGCTGCGCCCGCAACGCCGCCAGCGTGTCCTCCTGTGCGCCCACCCCAAGCATCACCGCCGCCGGGTCGCCGGGCAGAACCTCGAGCACGAGAAAGACGACCAGCGAAGCGACCAACAGGGTCAACACCAGGGTGATCAGTCTTTTGGCGAGAAACAGCGGCATTGGCTTTCCCTCTCGCAATCGGCCCTCTCGCGACCGGCCCTGTGGCAACCGGCCCCTTCTCGCGACTGGCCGGGCGCGCGGGCCGAACCCTCGATCAAATGGCCGCCACGGCGCGTGCCGCCGTCGACGCGCGCCAACCGGCTACTCCACCCAGCTAACGCCGGTCAGGTCGTTGGCTTGTACCGGGCTGTGGGCCCATAGGCCACGCAGCTTGACGTTCCAGACGCCGGTCTTGGCGAGTTGAAAGATAAAGCCGTTGACCGCGTCTTCCGCCAAAAGGCGCTGCGCCTCGCCCATCAGACGGTAGCGCTCGGACTCGTCGACGGCAGTGGTGAGCTCGTCGATGACGGCACGAAAGTCCGGGTTCTTGTAGTTGAAATAGTAGTCGTCGCGGGCATAGATGCCGATATCCATTGGCTCGGTGTGCGAGACAATTGTCAGATCGTAGTCGTCGCCCTTGAAGGCCTGATCGAGCCACTGTGCCCATTCGACAGGGATGATCTCGAGGTCGATGCCCACCTCGGCCAGCTGCGCCGCGATGATTTCGCCGCCGCGCCGCGCATAGGTCGGCGGCGGCAGCTTCAATGTCGCCTTGAAACCGCCGGGATGCCCGGCTTCGGCAAGCAGGGCGCGTGCCTTGTCGAGGTCGCGTGGATAACGTCCGGTGAGATCGACATAGGCCGGGTGGTGCGGCGCGAAATGACTGCCGATGGGCGTACCGTAGCCGAACATGGCGCCGTCGATGATCGACTTGCGGTCGAGGCTGTGAGCGATCGCCCGGCGCACTCTGATGTCGTCGAACGGCGGCCGCGCGTTATTGGTCGACAGGATGGTTTCACCCTCTGTGCTGCCGACGGTCACGGTAAAGCGTGGATCGGCTTCGAACTGGACGAGGTTCTCGGGTGCCGGGAAATTGGCGAAGGCATCGGCGTCGCCGGCCAGCAGTGCCGCCACCGCCGCGGCCGGATCGGGTATGATTTTGAAGGTGGCACTGGCCAGTGCCGGCGCGGCGCCCCAATAGCCGTCGAAACGCTGCAGCTCGACCCGGTCGCCCTTGACCCAGCGCTTGAAGACGAAGGGGCCGGTGCCAACCGGTGTCGACTTGTTGGCGTCGGCAGTTTCCGGGGCGACGATGACGGCATCGCCCCAGCCCAGATTGAAGAGGAAGTGACCGGTCGGCCGCTTCAAGGTGATGACGACGCTGTGGGCGTCCGCCGCCGCGACGTTCTCGATCGGCTCGAAAAGACCTTTTTGAGCGTTGACACTGTCTTCGGCCATCGCCCTTTCGAGCGAAAACACGACGTCGGCACTGTCGAGGGTCGAGCCGTCGTGGAAGGTCACGCCGCGATGCAACATGAAACTATAAACGCGGCCGTCGCCGGAGATCTCCCAGCTTTCCGCCAGGGCTGGCTGCACCGCGCCATTTCGGTCGATGCGGGTCAGGCCCTCAAAAACGTTGGCGTAAACGACCTCGTCAATGGCCGCGGCGGCGCCGGCCGTGGGATCGAGGTGTGGCGGTTCGAGCACGACGCCGAGATTGAGGTGATCGCGCGCCGCCAGGGCCGCCGTGGCGGCGAAACAAATCCAGGCGGCCGTCATGCCTGCCGTCAAATATCTCCTGGTTGCCTTTTTCATCGTCTTTCCCCTGTCATTCCCATGTCTGCGGTGGGCTGGTTCATTTTTTTCGTTGTTCGACTTCGGCTGGGTCATAAGCCAATCCCGGCGCCGCTCAAGCGCCATAGATCTCCTTGTAACTTTTCATCTGATCCAGGCTCTCGGCTTCGTAGACTGCGCGGGCGATAGCACGGCAGACGCAGTCGGCGGCCAACATGCCAATCCGCCCGAGCAAGTCGGCA
>JAJFGM010000117.1 GCA_021776145.1 Kiloniellaceae bacterium
CTCCCAATAGCGGCTGCCGGGCATGACGTTGATGTTGACGTTGATGCCGGCCTGCTTCCACATCTCGACCATGGCCTGAACGGCATCGACTTCCCACTTGGCGTCGTTGTTGACGTCGATCGTGAGATCGACCCCATTGGCATAGCCGGCTTCCTTCATGAGTGCCTTCGCCTTGTCGATGTTCTGCGTCAGCATTGGCAGCTTGAAGTATTCCGGATGGATCGGCGAGACGTGATGGTCTTCCGCCGGCGCACCCTTGCCGCGATAGGCGATCTGCAAGCACTTGTCGTGGTCGATACAGGCCTGCATGGCCTGACGCAGCTTCTTGTTGTCGAAGGGTGCCTGGCCGACCTGCATGCGCGCCACCGCGGTCTGCGCGGTCACCGCTTCATAAAGCTGGGCGTCCGGCAGGACATCGATGAGATCGAGTTGGTCGATAGACAGCTCGTTCAACAGATCCACCTGGCCCGAAGCCAAGGCACCGACATGGGCGCCTTGGTCGTCGCCGAAGTCGAGGTATTTGATTGCATCCAGACTGACGTCACCACCCCAGTAAGTCTCGTCACGCTTGACCAGCGAAGCCACTTCGCCGACGCGGAACTCGGCCAGCTTGTAGGGGCCGGTCCCGATCGGATTCTTGCTGAGGTCGCCGCCCTCTTCCGAGAAGCGCCTATGCACGATTGCCGTCGGATAGTTGTAGAGGTTTTCCGGGATCGACAGTTCCGGCCGATTGAGATTCAGCCGCAGAGTGTGGTCGTCGACCTTTTCGACCGAGCCAGCGGTCATGCTCTTCTTGCCGTCCGCATCTTCGTCGGTCATGGAAGCAAAGAGACCAATGTTGGACGAACCGGTCGCCGGGTCGAGCCAACGCTCGAAGTTGTAGGCCGCGTCGTCGGCCCCGAAGTCGTCGCCGTTCGACCACTTGATGCCTTTGCGCAGATTGAAGGTCCAGGTCTTCAGATCGTCCGAGGCTTCCCAGCTCTCGGCCAGGTACGGCCGAGTGATGTTGTCTGGACCGGTGATCGTCAGGTGTTCGACCATTTGGCGGGCGACATTGGATTTGGGAATCCAGTCGAACGTCGAGGGATCGGCCATTTCCTGCACCCGAGTCGCGACCCGCAGGGTCCCGCCCTTGCCGGCGGCCTTGGCTTCGGGAACGAATGTCTCGCCGGTGACCTTGCCAACCATGGCATAGGCCGCCGTCGCCGAAACACCGAGCATGGTGGCCGTCCACATGAATTCGCGACGGTCGCACTCGCCCTTGCGGAATTGCTCGCAGAGCTCAGGGATATACGGATGGATCCGCTTGCCCTGCTCGTCTTTAAGTTCTTTTTTCAATGTTATTCTCCCTGTCGTCCTGATTGTGATTCCTTCGCCCAACACGGTGATTAGCGAGAAGCTTGTCGAAACCGCTCTCTCCACACCGGAGGAAGGATATAGATCATGCGATGGCTAACCCACGAAATACTGAGCCTAAGTCTTTACAAAGCCTGCCGTCAATGACAACGGTTGAAATTTAATTCATCTATTGATGAAATAAATTCACTTAAGCGACTTCCACCATTGAAGACCTCTTGCCGGCATTACCTTGGTCCCTATGACGCCCCGGTGCGCCCCCCCGGCGCAGATACTCGTTTTAGTCCCAAACCCGTCTCTCTGGATCGACAGCGCTGATAAATCGTGCGCGGTCTCCAAGGATTTCAACAGCCGTCAGGCGCCCACTGAAATAGATGCCGCTGTCAACCGCTATACGGTGATGCAACATAATCGGCTCGCCTGGCGTGTGACCGTGCACGATGACAACTTCGTGAGGCCAGTCGCGTGCCGACAGGAAGGGCTCGCGAATCCACAAGAGATCGTCTTCCGACTGTGCGTCGAGCGGCCGTTTCGGGTCGATACCGGCGTGCGCGAAAAAATAGGCGCCGTCTCGATAGCTGAAACGCAAGGAGTCAAGAAATGCCACCCGTTCTTCGCCAAGTGTGTCGCGCAGGGCGTGCGCCAAGCGGACCGGATTTGCGGCAAAGTCCGACACCGGCGCCTTCAGCAGACCACGCACGGTCTCGCCACCGCCGTTCATCAGCCAGCCATCGAGTTGGCGGGCGGAAGGCAGGCGCATGAAATCAATAAGAAACTGTTCGTGGTTGCCGCGCAGGCGCACCTCGCGCAGGCCGGCAATGCCTAACCCGGTCCGGACAGAATCGAGCGTTTCGCCGGGGGCCGGCCCACGGTCGATATAGTCGCCCAGCCAAACCAGTGTCACTCGACTTGCGTCGTAGGCGGATTGAATGCGCGCGCGAAGCGCGGCATGCAACGCGGCCAGATGCCCGGCGTGCGCATGCACGTCACCGACGGCAAAACAGCCCTGCCCCGCCGCAAGCGGCCGCGGCGCGGTCTGCCAAGCCCCGAAGTGGATCTCGATCATGGCCTCATTGCCATCCCATCGCATGCCCGACCACGCGCGGCATCGGCCTCCTGGTACTTGCCATCGACCTGGACTATATCACAAGCGGACACCGGGCCGGAGCGATAGGACGCTGGCGCCTGCGGTCTGTGCGACTTAATTTTGGTGCCTTTTTAGGGGAGATAGCGGCTGAACAGAAACCTTGAGCGCAGCCCTTTCGCGCGCTTCGCCGCCTGGTTCTAGAGATGACAGTCCAGCGATGCCGGCACCGGGCCCTCCTTTGGGCGCTGCCGTTCTTCTGCTCGCTTGCGGCGGCGATCGCGTCTGGCCCTCTTCGCGCCGAAACCGAGGTCGACCTGCAGCTTGTCCTGGCGGTCGATGCCTCGGGAAGTGTCGACGACGCGGAATACAGGTTGCAGCTTTCCGGCATCGCCCTGGCGCTGCGCGACGACTCAGTACTCGAGGCCATCGCCGGCGGGGTTCAGCGCCGCATTGTCGTCGCCTTGATGGTGTGGGCCGAATCGAACTATCCCAAGGACTTCAGCGACTGGCACCTGATCGAGGACCGTGCCAGCGCCGAGCGCTTCGCCGCCGAGGTGGAGCACTTTCCCCGCCGCGTTGTCGGCGGCACCGGCATCGGCGGCGCCCTTTTGTCCGCCGCGCGGCGATTCAAGAACAACGGGTTCAGCGGTTGGCGGCGCGTCATCGACCTCTCCGGCGACGGCCGCGAGACGACACCGCGCGACTATCGCGTCGATCCGGCGCAGGGCCTGGCGGCGGCGCGCAGCCGCGGCGTCACGGTCAATGCCCTGGCGATCCTCTCCGACGAGCCGGATCTGGAAACCTACTACCGCGACCATATCATCGGCGGCCCTGGCGCCTTTGCCATGGCGGTCACCGGCTACGGCGATTTCGCCGATGCCATGCGCCGCAAACTGCTGCGCGAAATCCGCTACCGACCGGACCTCAGCCGCTTGCCATGAGCCAACCATCATGACCACGCCGCGCGAAACCGACCTCTATCCCGCCATCAAGAGCTTCCTCGAGGCCCAGGGCTATAGCGTGAAGGGCGAGGTTCACGATTGCGACATCATGGCTTTGCGCGAAGCGGACGAAGAAGCGGTTATCGTCGAAATGAAGACCGCCTTCACGCTACCGTTGATCTTCCAGGGCCTGCGCCGCAAGTCGCTCAGCGACATTGTCTATCTGGCCGTGCCGGCCAAAAACAGCAAAACAGGCCGCAGTACCTGGCGCGCAAATTACCGTGACATCATCAAGATGTGCCGCTTGCTCGGGCTCGGCCTGATGGCGGTACACGCGGCGCGCGGCGCGTCGGCGGCGAGGGTCGAAGTGCACCTCGACCCGGCGCCCTATCGCCCGCGCCGCGACAAGAAACGGCGCGGTCTGTTGCTGCGCGAGTTCCAACACCGCGTCGGCGATCCCAACCCTGGCGGCAGCAGCAAACGTCCCCTGATCACCGCCTACCGCCAGGACGCCCTGCGCATCGCCGCCCACCTGGGCCAACACGGCCCAACACCGGTCGCGGCGCTGCGCGATGCGACCGCGGTGACGCGCGCCGCGGCGATCCTCCAGCGCGATGTCTATGGCTGGTTTCAGCGCATCACGCGCGGCACCTACGACCTCAGTCCCACCGGCCAAAAGGCCCTGGAGACATTCGCCGACGCCGTCGCGGCGGTGCGCGAAGGGGACTTGCATTCTCGCGCGAAGATAAAGCGATCAGCTCAATAGGTTAGCGGCACGTCGGCCTTTCCCGCCGGCAACGGCACAGTCGCCCTTGTATGGCAATCAGCGTCTGGGCATAGCGATCAGCGTCTGCGAATACGCGGGTCGAGCGCGTCCCGCATGCCGTCGCCCATGAAATTCACGCTCAGCACGGTCAGGGAGATCGCCAGTCCCGGCCAGATCACCCGCACCGGGGTCAGCGTGAGGAAGTCCTTGCCGTCAAAAAGCAGCCGTCCCCAGGTCGGGAAATCGGAGGGGAAGCCAAGGCCGAGGAACGAAAGCGCGGATTCGGTGATGATCGCATTCGCCAACCCGAGGGTCGCCGAAACCATGACCGGGCTCAAGACGTTGGGCAGTACATGGCGGGTGATCGTGCGCCGCTCGCGGGTTCCGATCGAGCGCGCCGCCAACACGAACTCGCGCTCTTTCAGCGCCAGCACGTCGCCGCGCACGATCCGCGCCGTCTGCATCCACGAGGTGATGCCAATGACGACGACGATCAACAGGAAGATGCCCGTCTCGGGCCCGAAGGCGGTACGCAGAGCGTCGCGGAACAGCATGATGATGACCAGCAGCAACGGCAGCAGCGGCAAGGCCAGAAAGAGATCGGTAAAGCGCATGAGCGGCCCGTCAAGCGCGCGGAAAAATCCCGCCAGCACGCCGACCACCACGCCAACCAGAAGCGAAAGCGCCATCGCGGTGAAGCCGACCGCCATGCTGACGCGACCGCCC
>JAJFGM010000118.1 GCA_021776145.1 Kiloniellaceae bacterium
TGTTATGCCTGCACTTCCGGATCCATCGTCATCGGCGAGGACAGGGTCGCCGCCGAATTGTCCAAGGGCGCGCCGGGCGCCAAGGCGACTTGTCTCTACAGCGGCGTGCGCCGTGCGCTGGACACTTTGGGCGTGAAGCGCATCGTCGTCGCCACACCCTATCTCGACGAGGTCAACAGCCTCGAGGCCGACACCATGCGGGCCCAGGGTTTCGACATCCTCGATCTGCAGGGGCTCAACCTGCGCTACGACAGCGAGATGGTGCGCGTGACACCGGATTATCTGCTCGAGTTTGGCCGCTCGTTGGACCGCGCGGACGCCGAAGCGCTGTTCATCTCCTGCGGCGCGCTGCGCAGCATCGACATTCTCGAAGAGCTCGAACAGCAGCTCGGCAAGCCGGTCGTCACCAGCAACCAGGCCATGGCCTGGGATTGCCTGCGCCTGGCCGGCATCGACGATGCCATCCCGGGATATGGCCGCTTGTTGCGCGAGCATTGACGCCGGCACCGGTTCCAGAGTTCAACGATCCGAACGCTTCAGCACGATTGCCCGAAACATGCCCCGCGACCCGCGATACGACATCCTCTTCGAGCCGGTGAAGATCGGCCCCGTCACCGCCCGCAACCGATTCTATCAGGTGCCGCACTGCAACGGCATGGGGCACCAGTTCCCCGCCGGCGTCGCGGCCATGCGCGGCGTCAAGGCCGAGGGCGGCTGGGCCGTGGTCTGCACGGAAGAGTGCGAGATCCACCATACCTCGGATGTCACGCCCCATGCCGAGGCGCGGCTGTGGGACGAGGGCGATGTCAGGGTGCAGGCGCGCATGGTCGAAGCGGTGCACGCGCACGGCAGCCTCGCCGGCGTCGAGTTGGTGCACAACGGCCTCTCGTCGCCGAACCGCTACAGCCGTGCCGTGCCCTTGGCCCCGTCTGACCAGATCTGCGAAGCTTACGACCCGGTGCAGGCACGCGGCATGGACAAGTCCGACATCCGCGACCTGCGCCGGCGTCATCGCGCGGCCGCCCTGCGCGCCCGTCAGGCCGGATTCGACATCGTTTACTGCTATGCCGGCCATGGCCTGACCCTGCCGATGCATTTTCTGTCGCGACGCCACAACCGGCGCGTCGACGAGTACGGCGGCAGCCTGGAGAACCGACTACGGCTGTTCCGCGAGTTGATCGAGGATACCAAGGATGCGGTTGGCGACCGCTGCGCCGTGGCTGTTCGCTTTGCCGTCGACGAGTTGATTGGACCCGACGGCATCACCGCCGCCGCGGAAGGCCGCGAGGTCGTGGAGATGCTGGCCGAACTGCCCGACCTCTGGGACGTCAACGTTTCGGACTGGAGCCATGACTCGGCCACCTCGCGCTTCACCGAGGAAGGCTTCCAGGAGCCCTATACCGCCTTCGTCAAGAGCCTCACCTCAAAGCCGGTGGTCGGCGTCGGGCGTTTCACATCGCCCGATAGCATGGTCTCGCAAATTCGCCGCGGCCGCCTTGACATGATTGGCGCCGCCCGCCCCTCCATCGCCGACCCCTTCCTGCCGAAGAAGATCGAGGAAGGACGGCTGGAGGACATCCGTGAGTGCATCGGCTGCAACATCTGCGTTTCCGGCGATTTCCTCCACGCTCCGATGCGCTGCACCCAGAACCCGACCATGGGCGAGGAGTACCGTCGTGACTGGCACCCCGAAAGGATCGCGCCCAAAACCAGCGATGACAGTGTCCTTGTTGTCGGGGCCGGCCCAGCCGGCCTGGAAGCGGCACGCGCGCTGGGCCGGCGCGGCTACGCCGTAACCTTGGCCGAGGCCGAGACCGAACTCGGCGGCCGCGTCACGCGCGAAAGCCGGCTACCCGGCCTGGCGGCCTGGGCGCGGGTCCGCGACTACCGGCTGCAGCAGATCCAGCAGATGCCGAATGTCGAGGTCTACCCGGCGAGCCGCCTGGATGCCGGTCAGGTGCGCGACTTCGGTTTTCCGCATATCGTCCTGGCAACCGGTGCGACCTGGCGCGGCGACGGTGTCGGGCGCAAGCATCATCTGGCAATCCCCGGCAGCGACGCCGACCATGTCTTCACCCCCGACGACATCATGGCCGGTCGCGCGTTGGCCGGCCCGGTTGTCGTCTTCGATGACGACCACTACTACATGGGCTCTGTCGTCGCCGAAGCGCTGGTCGCGCGCGGCGCCGCCGTCACCCTGGTCACGCCGGCCGCGGACGTGGCGCACTGGACGCACAACACCCTGGAGCAGCACAGCATTCAAAAACGCCTTCTTGAACGCGGCGTCACCATCGTCGCGCAGCACGACCTCGCCTCCGTCGGTACGGACAGCGTCACCCTGGCCTGTGTCTTTACCGGCCGCGAAACCCAACGCGACGCCGCATCCGTCGTCATGGTGACCACGCGGGCGCCAAACGATATCCTCTATCGTCACTTGAGGGCCGATCCACAAAACCTTGAAACCGCGGGCATCGCAAGCGTCACCCGTATCGGCGATTGCCAGGCGCCCGGCATCATCGCCGCCGCGGTTTTCGCCGGTCACGCCTTCGCCCGCGACTTCGGAACGGACATCGACACCGACGAAACGCCGTTTCTGCGCGAAGGCGCCGGGCACAGCCGATTTTGATACCCGGACGACTTTCCCGCACCGACAATTAGCGGCACTATGGCAGAGACAGAGCCATGCTAGTGGCTCGACAAACGAGGAGACAAGACTCATGAGCCAAGCCGCCGTCAAGCAGCGCCAGTCGGGTTACGCCACGCATCCCGGCTACGCGATCACCTTCGAGCCCTGCGCCAAACGGCTGCGCGTGCGCTTCAACG
>JAJFGM010000119.1 GCA_021776145.1 Kiloniellaceae bacterium
GACCGCGACGGCATGGAGGGCGCCAAGTTCTGCTGCTCGCCGCCGCCGCGCGATGCCGCCGCGCAGGAGGCGATCTGGCAGGGCCTGGGTAACGGCACCTTCCAAGTCTTTTCGTCCGACCACGCGCCCTACCGCTACGACGAAAGCGGCAAGCTGATGCACGGCCCCAAGGCCAGCTTCAAGCAGATCGCCAACGGCGTGCCGGGCCTGGAGGTGCGCCTGCCGCTGCTGTTCGCCGAGGGCGTCGGCAAGGGCCGGATGACGCTCAACGAGTTCGTCGCGCTGACCGCCAGCAATGCCGCCAAGATCTATGGCCTGCATCCGCGCAAGGGCACCATCGCCGTCGGCTCCGACGCCGACCTGGCGATCTGGGACCCGAAGTGGGAACGCCGCCTCGACGCCGAAATGATGCACGACAACGTCGGCTACACGCCCTATGAAGGCCGCGTCGTCACGGGCTGGCCGCGCATCGTCATCAGCCGCGGCCGTATCGTCGTCGAGGACGAAAAACTGCGGGTCGAGCGCGGCAGCGGCCAATATCTGCAGCGCAGCCCGGACAAGATGGTCAAGCCGCTGGGCCGCAGCGAGCCGGAGATGGACCCCGGCGCCAACTTCGGCGCCGATTTGAAATGAGGCCGTGATGTCAAGTAATTCCATGAAAATGGCCGTCGGCCAACTCGGCCCGATCCACCTGGCCGACAGCCGCGAGGCCGTGGTCGCGCGGCTCGTGAGCATGTTGCGCGAGGCCGCCGCCGGCGGCTGCAAATTCATCGCCTTTCCCGAATTGGCGCTGACCACCTTCTTCCCGCGCTACTGGTACGACGACGAGGCCGAGGTCGCGGGCTTCTACGAAAGCGAAATGCCCAATGCGGCGACGCAACCGCTGTTCGACGAGGCCGCCCGCCTGGGCATCGGCTTTTATCTCGGCTATGCCGAGTTGACGCCGGAAAGGCGGCGTTTCAACACCTCGGTCCTGGTCGGCCCGGACGGCGTCATCGTCGGCAAGTACCGCAAGGTGCACTTGCCGGGACATGCCGACAACCGCCCGACGCTGCCCTTCCAGCACCTGGAAAAACGCTATTTCGAGGTCGGCGACCTGGGCTTTCCGACCTTCGCCTCGCAGGGCACGACCTTTGGCATGTGCATCTGCAACGACCGCCGCTGGCCCGAGGCCTACCGCGTGCTGGCGATGCGCGGCGCCGACGTCGTGGCGCTGGGTTACAACACGCCCTCGCACAACATCTATTACGAGGAACCGCCGCACCTGCGCATGTTCCACCACCGCCTGGTCATGCAGTCGGCGGCCTATCAGAACTGCATCTGGGTCCTGGCGTCGGCCAAGTGTGGCGCCGAGGACGGCTTTCACATGCACGGCGGCTCCTGCATCATCGCGCCGAGCGGCGAGATCGTCGCCCAGACATCCTCGGAAGACGACGAGGTGATCCAGCACCATTGCGATCTGGACCTGGGCAAGCGCTACCGAAAAACCGTCTTCAACTTCGCCCGCCACCGCCGCCCCGAGCACTACGGCCTCATTACCGAATCGGCCGGCGGTGAACAAGTCGCTGGGCAACAGGGCGGGACGGAGCCGTCATGAGCCGGCGCATCGTCATCCTCAACCCCAACTCGACCGTCGCCGTCACCGACGGCATCTCGCGGGCCGTCGAGCCGCTGCGTCTGGCCGACGGACCGGAGATCGCGGCCCTGACCCTGGAAGAGGGCCCGCCCGGCATCGAAAGCCAGAGCGACGCCGATGCGATCGTTGCGCCACTGCTGGCGCGCCTGCGGCGCGAGCCGGCCGCCGCCTATGTCATCGCCTGTTTCAGCGATCCCGGCCTGGCGGCGGCGCGCGACAGCCTGACGGCGCCGGTCTTCGGCATCGCCGAAAGCGCCATGGCGACGGCCATGACCCTGGGCGAGCGCTTCGGCGTCGTCGCGATCCTGCCGGCCTCGGTGCCGCGCCACCGCCGCTATGTGCGCACGCTGGGCTTGTCATCGCGCTTTGCCGATAGTATGCCGGTCGGGCTTGGCGTCACCGAACTGGCCGACAAAGCGGCGACCCTGGCGCGCATGGCCGAGGTCGGCCGGCGCCTGCGCGATGAGCGCGGCGCCGACGTCCTGATCATGGGCTGCGCCGGCATGGCCGGCCAGCGCGATGCCCTGGCACGGGCGACCGGCCTGCCGGTGGTCGAGCCTTGCCAGGCGGCAACGGCGGCGGCGCTGGGGGCCGTGTTGCTGGCCCCCTGAGGGACAGGCCTTGAGGGACAGGCCTTAAGGCACGGGGCGGAAACGCCAATTTAACGAGTCGGCCGATAAAGAGATCTGAACGCGGGTGACGCGAGGTCGAATCGGCAACGTCGTCAACATTTGAAGAGGCAACGAGGTTTCAAGATGGATCGAACTGTGAGCAATCGGGCCATGAGCAATCGAACAATGAGCAATCGAGCGATGAGCGACAGGATGGGGCGCGACTTTCTCAACATTCCCGGACCGACCCACATCCCCGATCGCGTGCTGAACGCCATGCGCCAGCAGTCGGTCGACGTCACCGATCCGAAACTTGTCGAGATCGGAATGTCCTGCCTCGACGACCTGAAAAGCCTCTTCCGCACCGACGGCCGGGTCTTCATCTACGCCAGCAACGGCCACGGCGGCTGGGAAGCCGTGCTCAGCAACCTTTTCGAGCCCGGCGAGCTGGTGCTGGTGCCGGAGACCGGCGTCTTCTCCAACTCCTGGGCCGACCACGCCGAGGCCCTCGACCTCACGGCCGAGCTGTTGCCCGGCGACTGGCGCCACGCCATGGACCCGGCCGCGCTGGAAGCCCGCCTGCGCGCCGACAGCGGCCACGCCATCAAGGCGGTGCTGGCCGTGCAGGTCGACACCGCCACCGGCCTGGCCAGCGACATCCCGGCCGTGCGCGCCGCCATCGATGCCGCCGGCCACCCGGCGCTGTTGATCGTCGACGCCATCGCCGCGCTTGGAGCAACACCCCTCGACATGCGGGCCTGGGGCGTCAACGTCGCCCTCGGCGCCTCGCAGAAGGCGCTGATGGGACCGCCGGGCCTGGCCTTCGTCGCCGCCGAT
>JAJFGM010000120.1 GCA_021776145.1 Kiloniellaceae bacterium
TACCCACAGCGTCGGCATCGTGCACCATGCGGCCACCAAGTGGATGATCCGCACCTACGCCGAGACCTGGCGGAACGAACACCTCTGGGCCATGCCGGTGGTGGCGGAGACCTATGACGGCGTCCTGAACGACATCAACGGCCAGCACATCACCGAGGCGGACGCGCTCGAGGCACTCGACGCGGCGGCACCCGGCCCGATCGCCGAAGGCAATGTCGGCGGCGGCACCGGGATGATCTGCTACGAGTTCAAGGGCGGCACCGGGTCCGCGTCGCGGACGCTGAAAATCGACGGCGAGGGCTTTATCCTCGGTGCGCTGGTCCAGGCCAATCACGGCGCCCGGCCGTGGTTCACCGTGCTCGGCCGACCAGTCGGCGAAAGGATGACCGACGACCGCCTGTTCGAGCGTGAGCAGGGCTCGATCATCGTCGTCCTCGGCACCGATCTGCCGCTGGCGCCGCACCAATTGCGCCGCCTCGCCAAACGCGCGGCCATCGGCATCGGTCGCGGCGGGACCCCGGGGGGCAACAATTCAGGCGACATCTTTCTCGCCTTCAGCACCGCCAATCGCGGGCCCATCCCGCAGTTGTCGGGGGCCCGGCGCATGCACGAGACCCTCAACGACGAGCGGTTCGATCCGGTCTATCTGGCCGCCACCGAGGCGATCGAAGAGGCTGTGATCAATGCCATGCTGGCGGCCGAGGATATGACCAGCCTGCGCCCGCCGGGCCTGGTCTGCCGTGCGATCGACGCAGAACGCCTTTTGGCCATCGTCCGTGGGGAGTGACAGATAATGCCGATAAACGAACCCTTTGCTCCAAATTCCCCCTTCGCACCCAATTCCCCCTTCGCACCCAATTCCTGGGAGGCGCGCGATCTCGGCGCCATGCTGCACGGCTTCTCGCATCTCGGCAGCCTCTACGAAAACGGTCCCCTGGTCATCTCGCACGGCGACGGGATCTATGTCGAGGACACCCACGGCAAACGCTATCTGGAGGGCAATTCGGGCCTGTGGAACATGGTGGTGGGCTTCGACCATCCAGGCCTGATCGAGGCGGCCTGCGCGCAGATCCGCAAGTTCCCGGCTTACCACGCCTTTTTTGGACGCGTCAGCGCGCCCGCGGTGGCCTTGGCCGAGAAGCTGCTGGAGATCGCGCCGGTGCCGATGGGAAAGGTCTTTTTCACAAATTCGGGCTCCGAGGCGAACGACACGGTCGTCAAGATGCTGTGGATGATCAACCGGGGCCTGGGCCGGCCTGATTGCCGCAAGATCCTGTCGCGCCGCAATGCCTATCATGGAGTCACCGGAGTGACGGCCAGCATGACCGGCAAGGACTACGTCGGCGCCTTCGGCCTGCCGCTCGAAGGTTTCCTCTTTGCCGACTGCCCGCACTATTGGCGATTCGGCCGCGACGGAGAGAGCGAGGCCGCGTTCACGGCCCGCTGCGCGCGGAACCTGGAGGCGCAGATCGAGGCCGAGGGGCCCGAGACCATTGCCGGTTTTTTCGCCGAGCCGGTGATGGGGGCGGGCGGCGTGATCCCACCGTCCGAAGGCTATTTCGCCGCGATTCAACCCATTCTCAGGAAATACGGTATGCCGCTGGTCGCCGACGAAGTGATCTGCGGCTTCGGGCGCACCGGCCAACTCTGGGGCTGTCAGACCTACGGCATCGAACCGGACGTCATCGTCGCCTCGAAGTGCGTGACCGCCGGCTATTTCCCCATGGGCGCCATCCTGGTTTCCGCTGCCTTTCACGACCGGCTGATCGCCGCGGCCGAAGAATTCGAGGAGTTCCCCCACGGTTTCACCACGGCCGGCCATCCCGTCGGCTGCGCGATCGCCCTGAAAGCGATCGACATCATCTTGAACGAAGGCGTTTTCGAGAACGTCGTCGCTGTGTCTCCCCATTTCCAGGAGCGTTTGCGGGGTTTCGCTGCGCACCCCCACATCGGCGAGGCGCGCGGCGTCGGTCTGATGGGCGCGCTGGAACTCGTCGGCGACAAGGCGAAGAAGTCGCCCTTCCCGCCGGAGCAGCCGGTCGCCGAGCAGATCGCCAACGTGGCCTTGGAGCAGGGCCTCATCTGCCGGCCGATCGGCCAGGCCATCGTGTTGGCCCCGCCCTTCATCATCACCAGGGCGCAAATCGACGAGCTCTTCGACAAGCTGCAAAAGACCCTCGACCGGGTCCTGGGAGACTGAAGGAGCCGCGCCCTGTCCAGGTACCAGATCACCGAAGACGACCGCCGATACGCCGCCGAGTTCAAGGCGGATCCGCTCGGCACGCCAAGTCCCGGCCTGCAGCGGGTGATGAACCTGCTGCGCGGCGGCCCCAAGGCCGGCAAGTATGTCCTGGTCGTGCGGGAGCCTTTCCGGCGCTGGGTGCTGGGCCGCCTGCCGGCCGAACGCGGCCAGCCGGTGGAGGTCCTGGAGGGGCAGGAGTTCACCGACTTGGCGGCGGCCGAGTGGGAGGTCTTCAAGCGGCGCTGGAAGGCGCGGACCGGGCGGGACCTGGAAGGGAGCCGTTAAGATGACGCGCATCCTCGCCTATGCCGATCGTCTCAGCGTCGCCCCGGGGGAAAGCCTCGAGATCAAGGTCAGTTGCGACGGACTGACGCGTTATGACGCGGAGCTGGTGCGCGTCATTCAGGGCGACATCAATCCGGCCGGCCCCGGCTATCGCGAAGATCCCGTACCCCTCGATCTCGGCGGCCCCTTCAAGGGTCGTTTCCAGCCAATCCATGCCGGCTCCTACGCCATCGTCGAGGACGCACCGCCCTTGCGGGCGCTGACCTCGCTGGGGCTTCAGGCGGTCGTTTGGCCCACCCTGCCCGGGCACGGTCCACAGACCATCCTAAGCCGCGAGGATCCGCCAACCGGGGCGGGTTTCCGGCTCTTCCTCGATGCCGCCGGTGCGCTCGCCCTGGCGCTCTCCCCGCATGAAGGAGAGGCCGTCGTGGTCTCGACCGGCAAGCCGCTCATCGCCGAGAGATGGTACAGCGTCGCCGGCGGCTATGATGCCGCGACCGGCGTACTCTCCGTCGTGCAACGGCCGCTGCGGCCCCACCCGAAAGTGGACGACAGCGGCGTAGCTTCAGTCAGCACAGCCGCAAACCAGATCCAGCACGGCATAGAAGCGCCCTTGATGATCGCCGCGCGGGCGGCGTCGGACCGGCCGGCACGGGAGCACTTCAACGGCCGTATCGAGGCCCCGCGACTCTGTGCCCACGCGCCGGCCCCCGAGGCGATGGGGGAGCGCGCGAGCGTCAGGGATGACGATCCCGTCGCCGCCTGGGACTTCTCGATCGCCATCTCGAGCGAGCGCATCAGCGATCTGTCGCCCAACCGGTTGCATGGCCGCCTGGTCAACCTGCCGACCCGCGGCGTCGCCGGGCACGCCTGGACCGGGCAGGAACATTGCTGGTCCAAGCGGCCCGAGCACTATGGCGCCATCCATTTCCACGACGACGATCTCTACGACTGCGGCTGGAAAACGGACTTCGTGGTCACACTGCCGGACGACCTGCGCAGCGGTGTCTATGCGCTTCGCCTGCATGCGGGGGACGAGGCCTATTACATCCCCTTCGCCCTACGGCCACCGCGCGGCACGACCAGCGCACCGGTGGCCTTTCTGCTGCCGACCGCCAGCTATATGGCCTACGCCAACAATCGCATCGGCCTCGACGTGCCCGAGACGGAAATCGTCACCGGCCGCCTGCTGCAGCTCAACCCGATCGACATCTTCCTGCAGGAACACCCCGAACTCGGGCTATGCTTCTACGACCTGCACAGCGACGGCAGCGGCGTTTATTATTCCTCGCGTCTGCGCCCGATCATCAACCTGCAGCCGAAGAACATCGGCCATCTCGGCGGCGTCGGCTCCAACGTCTGGCAGTTCAACGCCGACACCCATATTCTCGGCTGGCTGGAGCAGCAGGGCCAGGCCTTCGACGTGATCACCGACGAGGATCTCGAAGCCGAGGGCGCGGCCGCCATCGCCGGCTACCGTGCCGTCATCACCAGCAGCCACCCCGAATACTACAGTGTTGGCATGCTGGATGCCCTGCAGGGCTATCTCGATGGCGGCGGGCGCCTTATGTACCTCGGCGGCAACGGCTTCTACTGGCGCGTCTCGTTCCACCCCGACTTGCCGGGCGTTATCGAGTGCCGCAAGTCGGAGGACGGCATTCGTGCCTTCGCACCGCGGCCGGGCGAGTTCTATGCCAGCTTCACCGGCGAGTACACCGGGCTGTGGCGTCGCAACGGCCGCCCGCCCAACGAACTGGTCGGCATCGGCATGGTGTCCCAGGGTTTCGATATTTCGGCGCCCTTTATCCGCACGGACGCCAGCCGCGACCCACGCGCCGCCTTTGTCTTCGAGGGCGTGGAAAGCGACCTGATCGGCGACTTCGGCCTCTCCGGCGGCGGCGCGGCCGGCCTGGAGCTGGACGCGGCGGACCCGGCGCTGGGCACGCCGCCACACACGCTGGTGCTGGCCTCCTCCGAGCGCCACAGCGATCTCTATCTCATGACCCCGGAAGACATGAACGACCCGGTCCCCGGTCTCGGCGGGACCGAAGCCGAGATCATCCGTGCCGACATGGTCTTTTTCGAAACGCCGGCTGGCGGCGCCGTCTTCTCCACCGGCTCCATCGCCTGGGCCGGCAGCCTGTCCCACAAGGGCTACGACAACGACGTTGCCCGGATCACGGGCAACGTGCTGAAGCGCTTTCTCGACGCGGCGCTGTTTTAGCGCCCTTCCGGAAATGTTTCACCGACAGAGGAAGTCGAAGGCCGTCATGGCGTGGATCTCGGCGACGGCCATGAGGTCGGGCAGCAGCACGTACTCGTCGACATTGCCCATGTTGTGGGGCGTCAGCCCGCAGACGACGCTGGGGATGCCCCATTCGCGATAGAGCCGCGAGTCCGACGCCCCGACCCGCATATTGAGGACCGGGGCCTCGCCCAGCGCGGCCCCGGCGTTGGCGGCGGTCAGGCGCAGGATCTCGGCGTCCGG
>JAJFGM010000013.1 GCA_021776145.1 Kiloniellaceae bacterium
CAGGGTCGGCGAGGCGGTGGCGGAAAACGCCATCTGGACCTATCCCCGGCCCTATCCGCAGCTCGCCGCCCTGGAAGGCCATCTCGGCTTTTACTGGGGCCGCATGCAGGCCTGGTTCGAGGACGAAGTCGAAGTCTCCGGCCCGCGCGAGATCCCCGGCCGCATCGACACCGAAAACCAGTTGAAGCGGCTTTTCCCGGCCCTGGCGGCGGAATGGCATCCGACCCGCAACCCCGGCATCAAACCCTACGAGTTCCCCGCCTACAGCAGTGCCAATGTGTGGTGGCAGGACAGTGCGGGCCGCGAATGGCAGGAATGCATCCGCGAGCGCGTGCTGGCGGCGACGACGCTCAGGGCCGACGGTGACGCCCATCCCTACGGTTGACGCACAATTGCAAGCCGGTGAAAACTGGAGCCGCCGCCCCATGGAACACCGCATGCAGTGGAGCCAATCGGAACTGATCGAACAGATCGTCGATGGTCGCAAAAGGGCGACGGTGCGCCGTCTCGAATGGAGCGAAGGCCTGGACGCCTACAATACCGCGCTCCACGTCGGCGCCGTCTACAGGGTCTACGACGCCGAACGCCAGCCACGCTGCCGGCTGCGCATCACCGGCATCGAGCTGGCGCGTTGGGGCGCCATTCCCGAGCGGCTGTGGCAAGAGGATCCGGCCCTGTCGGGCGCGGTTGGCCTCGAGGCCTTTCGCGCCGACCACTTCGAATTCTTCGACCGGCCGGAGGGCGACTTCGAGTTCCTCGCCCTCTACTTCCAACGCGTCGATCCCTGACACGAGCAGATCGTGACCCCCTTCACCTTCTTCCTCGACTGGGAGCTCAACTGCCAGTTCGCCGGATTGATCTGGGCCCGCGACCGCGGCCTCTATGCCGAAAGGGGCATCGACGTGCGCTTTGTCGCGCCGCGCGAGAATCCGCAAAGGCCGGTTGTCGATCTGGTTCTCGCGCAAGCGCCGGCGGCGGGTTGCATGGAAGACAATCTGATCGTGCGCGCCGCCCTGGCCGGCCACGGCCTGCGCGCGGTCGGCGCCATGCTGCAGGCCTCGCCCATCGCGCTGATGACCGCGCCCGCAAGCGGTATCACGCGGCTGGGCGACCTGCCGGGGCGCCGCGTCGCCATGCATGCCGACGGCATACACCTCTTGCACACCCTGCTGAAGCTGCACGGCATTGATCCCGGCGGGGTCGAGACGAATGTCGGGAGCTGGTCCCTCGACGACCTGATGGCCCGCCGTTTCGATGCCGTTCAGGGCTACAGCATCACCGAAGCGGACGACCTGGCACGGCGCGGCCTGAAAGTCCGCTTGATACCCCTGCGCCATGCCGAGCTGCGTCCCTATTCCCAGGTTATATTCGCGGCGCAGAGCACTATCAGCCAACACCCGGATCTCCTGCGCGATTTCCTCGCCGCCACCTTCGACGGCTGGCGCCAGGCCATGACCCGGCGCGACGAGGCCGCCGCCCTGATCGCGGCGGTTTCCGAAGAGCACGCGGATGTCGACCGCAACTGCGCCATTTTGGACGCCATGCAGCCGCTGGTCGGCGGCGACGTCGGACTAACGCGTGCCGGTGCGCTCGACCCGGAACGCTGGCGCCGCAACCTCGCGACCTACGCCCGCTTCGGCATGGTCGACCGCGAAGCCGCCTTCGACGAGGTGGCCGACGACCGTTTTCTTCGCCCACCGCCGTGATCGCGATTTTTCGGACCCAGGGCTACCGGCGGCTGTGGCTGAACGCGGTCGGCAATGCGGTCAGTCAGGGCGGCGACTTCGTGCTGGTCGGCTGGCTGGCGCTGGCGGTGACCGGATCCTCGGCCTGGGTCGGCACCGCCTTCGCGCTTTATTACCTGCCCAAGGTGGTGCTCGGCCTGCCGGCCGGCAGCCTCGCCGACCGCTTCGACCGGCGGCGTTTGATTCAGGTGCTTGAGCTGGGCTCGGCGGCGGTCATCGGCCTCTTCGCCCTGCTCTTTCACGCCGGCGCGCCCAGTGTCGCCGAAACGCTGGTCTTTACCCTCTGCCTGGGCAGCCTGCGCGCCCTGGTCAATCCGGTGCGCCTGAGTTTCACCTACGACCTGGTCGGCCCGCTGCGCATCACGCCGGCCCTGGCGGGCATCACCCTGGCGGTCCGCCTGGGCACGATCGCCGGGGCGCTGCTGATCGGCGGCCTGACCGAAACCTTCGGAGTCGCCACCGCCCTGACCGTGACGACCCTGGCCCACCTGGCGGCTTGCCTTTGCCTCGCCGGCAAGGTCGAGGCCGGCGCGCACCTCAGAAACGACGGCGCGTCGCTGTTGCAGAACCTGAAGGGCACGTTTTCGGAGCTTAGGGTCAATCGCGTGCTGTAGGTCCTGACCCTGGTCACCGCCACCATCGAGATCTTCGGCGTTTCGCTCCACACGGTGCTGCCCGAGCTGGCGGAGACCCGCCTTGGCCTCGGCGCCAAGGGCCTGGGCTGGATGCACGCCGCGCAGGCCGGTGGCGGCTTGGTCATCGGCGGCCTAATCTTCCTGCTGCCGCAGCGCCGCAGCCACGTCGTGCCCTTTGCCGCCTCGCTGATCTGCCTGGGGACCGCCCTGATCGTGCTCGCTCAGGTGCAGGGCCTGGCGGCGACATTGCTGGTCCTCGCGGTCATCTCGGCCATGATCACCGCGTGGGACATCTTCACCCAGTCGATGATGCAGCTCTCGGTCAGCGACGGCCAGCGCGGCCGGGCCATGGGCACCTGGGTCTTCGCCATCGGCTCGGCGCCGCTGGGCCATCTGGAAATCGGCTTCCTGGCCACCGCCATCGGCACCGATTGGGCGCTCTCGCTCAACGGCATGGCCGTTGTCGCCGTCATCGCCGTCGCCCTTGCCATCACCCCGGCGCTGCGGCGGCTGTGAGCAACCGCCCAAGGTAATCCGCTTAGAGCGCCCCGCCCGACGCGAATGGACGGAGCCCATTGGGAAGGCGGAGAAAGATCGACCATCGGGGCATTGGCCTTTGCCGTGCGAGGGGCTATTTGACAGGGATAGAATTTTCCGCCCGTTCGCGCCGCCGCTTCCGCGCGGCGCGAACGGGCCACATCTTCAGGCAGCGAGGCCAAGGCATGCGCGACATCCCCGAACTGGTCGACGGCTACCGGCGCTTTCTCGACGGCCGCTATCCGGAACAGGCCGCACTTTACCGCTCCCTGGCCGACAGCGGGCAGAAACCCAAGACCATGGTCGTCGCCTGCTGCGACAGCCGCGCCGACCCGGCGACGATCTTCGACGCCGCTCCGGGGCAGCTCTTCATCGTCCGCAACGTCGCCAACCTGGTGCCGCCCTTCGAGCCGATGGGCGATTATCACGGCACCAGCGCGGCGCTTGAATTCGCCGTCACCAAACTCGAGGTCGAAACCATCGTTGTCATGGGCCACGCCCGCTGCGGCGGCGTTCAGGCCTTCCTCGAAGGGCTTTTCGAGTGGCAGGGCAAGCAGGGTTTCATCGACCGCTGGATGTCGCTTTTGAACTCGGCGCGCAGCGAGATCCTGCGCGAGACCGCCGGCCAGGCCGGGCCGGCGCAGCAGCAGGCCCTGGAGCACGCCGCCGTGCGCCGCTCGTTGGAGAACCTGCAGACCTTCCCCTTCGTCAAGGAGCGCATCGCCGACGGCCGGCTGCGCCTGCGCGGCGCCTATTTCGACATCGCCGACGGTCGGCTGCAGGCGCTCGACCCGGAAAGCATGCTGTTCGGTCCGCTGGACTGAGGCCTCCCGGATCGCCAGCACGCCGGGATCGCCAGTACGCCGGGATCGCCAGTACGCCGCGCTTGGCTTGGCCGGCGATACATCGCACTCTGTCCCACGCATCGCCCGACACCGAGCCGCGCGGAATCCCAAGCGAATCATGACCACGCACCGAGTTTCCGCCGCGCTGCTCCTGCTGGTCGCCCTCTTGACCGTGGCCAAGGCCGTCACCGGCCTGGAGCCGCTGGCCGCCGCCGCCGTCGTCGCCCTGCTGGTCTTCCTGGCCCTCGAATTCGCCCGCGTACCGCGCCTGCAGAAGCGCGTCGGCACGGCCCTGCTCTCCGCCGGCCTGGTCACCGCCGGCCTGGCCGCCGTTTTCGCCGACGCCTCGCTGTTCGAGATGCTCTATGGCGGCCTCACGCGCACCCTGCCTTTTCTGTTGCTTTTCGCCTCGGTCGGCTGGTTGCAGTCGCCCTCGGCGCAGAGCCCGTCGCTGCTGGCAATCCGCGAATCCGTGCTGCGCCAGCCGCCGGGCCGGCGTTTCGCCTCGGTCGCCCTGGTCGCCCATTTCCTCGGCGTCGCCTTCAACCTCGCCGGCCTGTCGCTGCTCACCCCGATGGTCAGCCGCGGCAGCAATCCGCACCTGCAGAAACGCCTGGGACGGGCCATGATGCAGGGGTTCTCGGCCGGCACCTGCTGGTCGCCCTTCTACGTCGGCACCGCCGTCATCATCGCCTCGGTGCCGGGGGTGGACTGGATCAAAGTCGCCCCGACCGGCATGCTGCTGGCGCTGGTGCTGCTGGTCTGGAGCTGGCTCGTCGACCGCATCTTCGCGCGGCCGGCGCGCGGCCCGGCCACGCCACCGGCGGACGCGGCCACGCTCTCCCGCGCCGCCCTGGGAAACGCCGGGCTGATCCTGGTTTCGCTCTTTGCCTGCGTCATCGCCCTGGTCGAGGGTCTGGGCTGGTCCATTCCCATCGCCCTGGCCGTCACGGCGCCGCTCTATGCCTTGCTCTGGTCCTTTTTCATCCAGCGCGCCAGCGCCAACGCCGGCAAGGGCCCCCTGGCAACCGCCAAGTCGGTGCTGAACGACTATCCGCGCCTGCGCGGCGAGGCTCTTCTGTTCACCGGCGCCAACCTGCTCGGGGTCGGCATCTCGGGACTGCTGCCCCAGGCCACCATCGCCGCGTGGGTCGGCGGCCTGGCGCCGACGCCCGGCCTCGCCCTCTTTGTCCTCATGGGCGGCTGCGGGCTGACCAGTGCGCTGGGCCTGCATCCCGTTGTCGTCGTCGTACTGGTCACCTCGGTGATGACACCCGAGATGATCGGCCTGCCGCCGGAGCTCTTCGCCTTGGCGCTGATGGTCATGTGGGGCCAGGGCACCAATGCCTCGCCCTTTTCCGCCACGGTGCTCTACATGGCGCGCCTCACCGGCGCCAGCGGCCTGACCATCGCCTGGGTCTGGAGCGCCCCCTTCGTCGCCACCACCATCCTGCTGCTGGCGACGCTGCTGACGGCAATCAACGCGCTGGGGATCTACTGATCAAGTGACCGTCAGCCGGGCTTCGCCGAGGCCCTCGACGTAGGTCGTCATCTCGTCGCCGGCCTTCAGCCATTTGGTGGCGACGATGGAGCCGGTCATCACCACGTCGCCGGCCTTCAGCAGGCTGCCGCGCTGGTTCAGTTTGTTCGCCAGCCAGGCCAAGGGCTCCAGCGGGTGGCCGAGGGCGTCGCCGCCGACCCCCTGGCCGACGGTCTCGCCGTTGATCTCCATGCGGCCGGCGGCGGCGGCAAGGTCGAGGCCGCGCCAGTCCGTCACCTCGGGTCCGAGCACGCAGCCGGCGTTGAAGGCGTTCATGGCGATCAACAGCGGCGCGTCGAGGCCGGCATAGACCATTGCCCGGTCGTCGATCAGCTCGATCGCCGCCATGCAGGCCCCGACCGCCGCCGCCACGCCGGCACGGTCGTAGGGTCCCTCGCCGGCCGGCAGGTCGCGGTCGAGGCGCACGGCGATCTCGGATTCGACTCCCAGGTTGGTGAAAGCGGATCGCGCCACGCGGGCCGGTGTCGGGTGCAGGCGGGTTGCGAAAATGGCGCCTTCGCAGGGTTCGTCGCAGCCGACGAGCTGCTGCATCACCTTCGAGGTCAGGGCGACCTTCCAGCCGGCGACGGCACCCACGCCGTCGGCGATGGCCAGTGCCTGATAGGTATCCTGGATCGCGTAGGCCGCGGCGTTGTCGGCCGGGCGCAGCTCGGCCGGCACCGGATCGAAGGGCTCGAGCGCCCGGGCGCCACGATAGAGTTCGCGCGCGATGCCGTCGTTGTCTTGAGCCAAGAGCCGCCTCCCAATTTGTCAGCCGTTTCTTTGGCGCAGCATAACACCGCGCCCCGCACCTTTGGCACCCTTGTCGGCACGGCCAATGCGTGATTCAAGAGAGGCAGTAGAGGGCAAGTGAACGCAGGCGCCCCTTGCCGTTGGAAAAACCACAGCTGCCGCACGCGGACAAACATTGGACCCTGATCATGCCGTATTGGCGATCCCTCGGCCTAACACGGGCCTGGCTCATTCTCGCCGCGCTGCTCGCCGGCGGCGGCGCGCCAATGGAGACCGCAATGGCTGACGGCGGTCCGCCCGAGGCGGTCTTCCTCGACTGGGCCGGCATGGTGCCCCGCGACAGCCCCAACGGCTGGCTGGTGGCGCCCGACGGCGCGGCCCCCGACGGCGCGGCCTATGGGCAAGGCGACGAAACCGCGCCGGTCTTCCCAGTCCCGGCGCCCGTGTTGGCGCGCGCCTGGCAAGCGGTGGTCGCGGCGCAGCCGCGCGGCAGGATTCTGGCGGTCTCGGAAGACGGCTTGCGCATCGAGGCCGAGCAGCGCTCCGCCGTCTTCGGCTTCGTCGACCGCATCAGCGTGGAGGTCGTCGCGCTGGCTTCGCAAAGCTCGACCCTGGCGGTCTACAGCCGGGCGACGGTCGGCTATTGGGATTTCGGCGTCAACCGGCGCCGCCTGCGCGACTGGCTCGCGGCCCTCGCCGCTCGTGTCGCGCCGGTGGATTAACGCGGGTCCGTTCGGTATGGCCGGGAAACCGCTGCGGCACTTCCTCCAGCACCTCGTCGTTGGCACGCTTGCGGCGCTGGTCTTCGGCGCCTTGGTGTTGTGGTTCGACCTCGCCGGCCTGGCCACGCTGATCGCGGAGTCCTCCGAACCCGGTCTGGCTCTGGTGCTGCTCTTCGTCGGACTGATCTCGACCTTCGCGCCCCTTGCCCTGCTCTTCGCCTTCCTGCAAGGCGCCGGGAACGGCGAGGACCGAGGCTAAGTCTCGCCGCCCTCTCCGGGCAGAGGCTCGCTGAAGCGCCCCTGGCGCGCCCGCAGCAGGGCGCCGTCGCGTTCGCGGGCCTGGCTTTCGGGCGCGGCGGCCGCCGCCAGCGCGTCGAGCCGCAGGCCGGGCGCGGCGAGCAACGGCATGCCGGCCTGGGCCAGGCCCTCGGTGCGGGCCTTCAGGGCCTGTTTCTTGCGCAATTGATGCGGCTGAAAGGCGGTGAGTTCGGCCGCCGTCAGGGCCTCGCCGAGCACCAGGTCGCCGGCCGCGACGGCGGAGGCGACCAGGGCCTCGCCGGCCGCCGAACGCACGACGATGCCGTTGAAACCCGCGTCCTCGCCGCTCGGGCTGGCGTCCGGCCAGACGTCGAGGGCGGCGATATCGGCGGCCTCGCCCAGGGCATCGGGGCAGAGTTTGCAGCGGCTTTCGAGCTGCCAGCCGGCCTCGTCCTCCCACATCTCCCGGTAGGTCTTTTCGAAGGCGCGGCCGTCGCGCGTCTCGACGCGGGTCACCCCGGGGTTGCCATGGCCGCGATAGCGGAACAGCGTCACCTCGTCTTCGCTCAGGCCATAGTCCTGCAAGAGGTCCCGCGACTTGCCGAGCCGCGACTGGCCGCCGCACACCAGGACCAGGCGGAAACGGCAGAGCCGGTCGACCCGCTCGTCGACTTTCGACAGGCGGTGCACGGCGCTCAAGTCGCAGGGCTTGGCGACCAAGGCGAAGGGCTGGCCACGCTCCAGCGCCGCCATCAGACCGGCCAGCGGCGCCACCGGCCCGTAGCGCGAGCCGGCCGCGGCAGACGCGGCCTCGGGCGTCTCGCTCAGGGTCCAGCGGCTGCGCATCGGCGCCTTGGGGTCGGCCTCGACCTGCAGCACGAAGTCGACCTGGCGGCTTTTCAGCAGGTGCACGGCAAGGGCGCTGAGCACGCCGCCGGTGGCGGCGCGGAAACGCAGCTCCGGGTCGCCGGCCCAGGCATAAGCAAGGCTGGAGTAGCCGCCCCAGACGAGGTCGTTCCGCGGCGCCTCCATCGGCCTTGGTTCGACCGCGACGCCGGGACAGGCGGCGAGGAGCCGTTTTTCCTCCTCCGCCTCGAAGGCGTCGGCCGGTGTCGGACGCAGGGCGCCAGTGTCGGTCATGACCATGCGCACGCGGCCGTGGGTCACCGCCTCGCAGAGGCCGCAGCCGATGCAGAGCCCGTTGGTGACGACCTCGGCGATGCTTTTGGCGACTTTCCCCATGGACTTGTCCAACACTTCCCTTCAAATCGCCGCCGAGCGGCGGGGCCCCTTCAAACCGCCGTCAGGCGGTACGCACGCAGCTGTTCGTAACGGGGCAGCACGCTTTCGTACACCGCTTTTACCCGATCCGGCGCATCGGAAATGTCGATGTATCGGCGCGCCCGCGGTTTCAGGCCGTCGGAGTCACGCAGGTCGTCGCTGTCGATCACCGGCAGCGCGCTGGCTCAGCTCATGTCCGTAACCCGACAGGTGCGGCATGCGCGCCGACGCTGTCCGGCGCCAAACGCAGGAAGTCGCTGGGCGCCGCAGTGAAGCCGACCTGATGCGGGAAGAGCTTGTTGGCGGGGTCCGCCCAGCGCTCGGGTTTCCTGTAGTCGGGCATGGTCGTCGGCTCCTGGCGGCGTTGGTCGTTCCTCGATAGGGC
>JAJFGM010000121.1 GCA_021776145.1 Kiloniellaceae bacterium
CTTGCGGCGGCCAAGCGGAATTCCAGAGCCGCTGTCTCGCGTTCGCGGCCGGCAAAAGCGTGGCGAACATCACTTCAGGCCGCCCCGGCGTCAATGGCGTAGCCGACGGCGCGGACGGTGCGGATGAGGTCTTGCGCGCCCTCGATGTTGAGCGCCTTGCGCAAGCGGCGGATATGGACGTCGACGGTACGAGTTTCGACAAAGATGTCGCGACCCCAGGCCTTATCGAGCAGCTGTTCGCGCGAAAACACCCGGCCAGGCGATTCCATAAGGGTGCGCAGCAGGCGGAACTCGGTTGGCCCGAGGTGGATCGACTTGCCGCCGCGAAGAACCTTGTGTTGTGCCAGATCGACCGTCAGGTCGGCGTACTGCAGCAACTGGTCGGCCAACGCCGGATGCGACCGGCGCAGCACCGCGCGCACGCGGGCAACCATTTCGCCGGGCGAGAAGGGTTTGACGACGTAGTCGTCGGCACCACTGTCGAGGCCGCGCACGCGGTCGCCCTCTTCGCCGCGCGCCGTCAGCATGATGACCGGCAGGGTCTTGGTCCGTGGCTTTGTCTTCAGTCGCCGACAAACTTCGATGCCCGAGAGGTCGGGCAGCATCCAATCGAGAATGACCAGGTCCGGATCTTCTTCCTCGACAAGCAGAAGGCCCTCTTCGCCACCGGTGGCAACCACCGTCCGGAAGCCCTTGGACTCGAGGTTGTAACGCAGCATTTCGGCCTGCGGCGGCTCGTCCTCGACAATCAGTATCAAAGGATCCATTGCGCGTTGGACCATCATACGCCTTTCGGCTCGACAACGGTAAAGGACGAGTCGTCGCCCTTTAGCCGTTCATCCGCCGGCAAGGCACCATCGACCATGTAGTGGATCTGTTCGGCAATGCTTGTTGCATGGTCGCCGATGCGCTCGACATTCTTGGCAATGAACAGCAAGTGCGTGCAGGGCGTGATGTTGCGCGGATCTTCCATCATGTAGGTCAGAAGCTCGCGAAACAGGCTGGTGTGGAGCTGGTCGACCTCTTGGTCTCGCGCCCGAACGTCGTCGGCCTTTTCTACATCGCGCGCCAGATAAGCATCGAGCACGTTCTTGATCATGCCCTGCACCAACTGTCCCATGCGGGCGACGGTGTTGCTCGAGCCGCCCATCGCCTGGGCCTGCGCCAGGGCGAAGGTGCGTTTGGCGACGTTCTTGGAATAGTCGCCGATCCGCTCCAAGTTGCTGGCGATCTTGAGGGCCGCGATGACGACGCGCAGATCCTCGGCCACGGGCTGCCTGAGTGCCAGAAGGCGAATGGTGAACTGGTCGATTTCGGTCTCCAGGGCATCGATGTGCCGATCGGATTTCCTGACTTCCGCCGCCTTCGCCAAATCGCGCCTAACCAACGCGTCGATGGCGCCGGCGAGCTGTGTCTCGGCGAGGCCGCCCATCTCGGCGACGAGATTGTCAAGCTGGCCGAGCTCCGCGTCGAAGGATGTGACGATGTGGTCGGCGTCCATGGCTTCGTTCCTTTCCTGTTGCCTCAACCGATCCGGCCGGTCACGTAGGCCCGCGTGCGTTCGTCCTGCGGGGTTGTGAAGATGTGCTCGGTTTCGCCGCTCTCCACCAGCACGCCCAGGTGAAAGAAGGCGGTCTTGTCCGAGACCCGCGCGGCCTGATGCATCGAATGAGTGACAATGACAATGGTGAAGTTCTCTTTCAACTCGTCGATCAGCTCCTCGATCTTGGCGGTCGCAATGGGATCGAGGGCCGAACAGGGTTCGTCCATGAGGATGACCTCGGGCTGGACGGCGATGGCACGGGCGATGCAGAGGCGCTGTTGCTGACCACCGGAGAGCCCGGTGCCGGGTTCGGCGAGTCGCTCCTTGACCTCGTCCCACAGTCCGGCGCGCTCCAGGCTGTGGGTCACGATTTCGTCGAGTTCCTGCTTGTTGCGCACCAGACCATGCAACCGCGGTCCATAGGCCACATTTTCGTAGATCGACTTGGGAAAGGGGTTGGGCTTTTGAAAGACCATGCCGACCATGGCCCGCAGTTGCACCACGTCGAGCGAAGGGTCGTAGACGTCGCGGCCGTCGAGAGTGACCTGTCCTGACACCCGGCAGCCGTCGATCACGTCGTTCATGCGATTGAGGCAGCGCAGGAAGGTCGACTTGCCACAACCGGATGGGCCAATCAGCGCCGTTACCCGGCGTGCATCGATGTCCAGCGCGACCTGCCGCAGGGCCTGTTTCTTGCCGTAGAAGACGTCGAGATTGCGGGCCGCCATTTTCACCGCGCGCGGCGGGGCGGCCCTTTCCGGCACGTCGGTCAGGGTCTTGGCTACCGTGAAATTGGCGGCTTGGGTCATCATTACCATCGTCTTTCGAGTTTGTGGCGCAGCAACTGTGCCACCAGGTTCATACAGATGAGGAAGGCCAGGAGCACGAGGATCGCCGCCGAGGTGCGCTCGACAAAGGCGCGTTCCGGACTGTCGGCCCAAAGATAGACCTGCACCGGCAGGACGGTTGCCGGGTCGGTCGGTCCGCCAGGAACATCGACGATGAAGGCGACCATGCCGATCATCAGCAAGGGCGCCGATTCACCCAGCGCCCGGGCCATGCCGATGATCGCTCCGGTCACCATGCCGGGCATGGCCAGCGGCAAGACATGATCGGTGACCATTTGCATCCGGCTGGCGCCAACCGCAAGCGCCGCTTCACGGATCGATGGCGGCACCGCCTGGATCGCGGCGCGTCCGGCGATGATGATCGTGGGCAGGGTCATCAGCGCCAGGACCATGCCGCCGACCAGTGGCGCCGAGCGTGGCAAATGAAAGAAATTGAGAAAGACCGCCAGGCCCAAAAGCCCGAAAACGATCGAGGGAACGGCGGCGAGATTGTTGATATTGACCTCGATGATCCCGGTCATGCGGTTTTTTGGCGCGAATTCCTCGAGATAAATCGCCGCCATGACACCGAGCGGAAAGGACAAGACCAGGGTCACGACAAGAGTCAGCAATGACCCTACCGCGGCGCCGAGCACGCCGGCCTGCTCGGGGTCGCGGCTGTCACCGGCGGGAAAGAAGCGGGTATTGAACCGCTGTTCGATCACGCCACCGACACGCAGCTCTTCGACCCAGGCGATCTCTTTGTCCTTGATGCGGCGTTCGCTCTCGGGCAGCGACAGATCGACACGCCCCTTGATCAGCATGTCAATGTCGTCCGATGCGGTAATCCAGACCGCGGCGCGGGTCCCAACCAGGGTTGGGTCCGCTAGAACCATATCGCGCAGCTCTGACGCCGCGCCGCCGCTCGCCAACTTGTAGAGCTGGCGCCTGTCACGTCGACCTTCGACCTTGGGGAAGGTCTGGCGCAAGGACTGTTTCAGCAGGCCCGGGTAATCCGCTTTGCGCAGGCTATCCTGCGCCAGGCCGCCCTTGGGATCGAGCGCCTCGGCGGCGAAGTCGACCTCGATCTGCATTTTGGTCTGCCAGAAGGCGGTATAGCCGTTGAGGAAGATGCTGACAGACATCAGCCCTAAGAAGGTCAAGGCCGCGACCACCGCGGCCAGCCCGAAGAACCGAAAGCGGCGTTCGGCCGCATAGCGCCGTTGCAGGCTGGCGGCGACCTTTTCAGCCGTGCCCGGCGACGCGGCATTGCTCGGGGACACCTCCAAGGCGGCATGAGTTGCGGCCTGATCAGTCATATCTTTGCCGATATTTCCGCACCACCCAAAGCGCGGCGACGTTCAGACACAAGGTCACGATGAAAAGGGTCAGACCGAGTGCGAAGGCTGCCAGGGTCTTGATGCTGTCGAATTCCTGGTCGCCGACCAGAAGCGTCACGATCTGCACGGTCACCGTGGTAACCGCGGCAAAGGGGTTGGCCGTCAAGTTGGCAGCCAGACCGGCCGCCATGACGACGATCATGGTCTCGCCGATGGCGCGCGAGACCGCCAGCAGCAGACTGCCGACGATGCCGGGCAGCGCCGCCGGCAGGATCACCCGCTTGATGGTCTCTGCCCGTGTCGCGCCAAGCCCGTAGGAGCCCTCACGAAGCGAACGTGGCACCGCCGTGATTACGTCGTCGGACAGCGACGAGACGAAAGGGATGATCATGACTCCCATCACGACGCCGGCGGCCAGCGCGCTTTCCGAAGCCACCGACAGGCCCAGCACGGCGCCGCTGTCGCGCAGGAAGGGCGCGACGGTCAAGGCGGCGAAAAAGCCGTAGACGACGGTCGGGATACCGGCGAGAATTTCCAGCAGGGGCTTGGCATAGGCGCGAAAACGTGGGTTGGCGTATTCCGCCAGGTAGACCGCCGACAGCAGGCCGACCGGCGCCGCGACCGCCATGGCGATCAGGCTGATCAGGGCCGTCCCGGCAAAAATCGGCACCGCGCCAAAGGCCCCCGCGGACGCCACCTGATCCTCGCGCAAGGCGATCTGCGGCGACCACTTCAGGCCGAAGAGGAATTCGCTGACCGGCACCTTTTGGAAGAACCGCGCCGCCTCGAAGACCAGTGACGCGACGATGCCGATTGTCGTGAGAATGGCGATGGCCGAGGCGGTGATGAGAAACCCCATCAAAATCCTCTCGACGGCATTGCGCGCCCGGAAACGCGGGGCGACGAAGCGCCGCCCAAACAGAGTACCGGAGATCGCCAAGGTAATGGCGACCACCACCAAGGCGGCCTCGGCCGTGTTTTTCAGCAGACCGTAGAAATCGGCGGCGGCCTGAGTTTCAGGCGTCGGCTGTCGCCCGACGATATCGTCGACGGCCAGATTGCGAATGTCGTTGATCAAGAGATTGAGGCGTTCGGGCGGCAGCGCCTGTTGTTCGAGGGACAGGCTCGAGACGACGATCGAGGTTACGATCGAGGTCTCGAGCGATACCCACGCCAGCGCCAGCAAGAGCGCCGGCACGCCGCACCAAAGCGCGACAAACAAGCCGTAGTAGGCCGGCAGGGAATGCAGGTCGCGGACCGCGCCGCCGCAGCTGGAGAGCGCACGGCGGCGTCCGAGTTGGAAACCGCCGTAGCTCAGCAGCAGCAATACCAGAATGACGAAAGTCAGGTGCATCCGCTTGTTGCCCTTGCGGCTTACATCGACAGGTTGGTGAGGCTTTCACCGTTGGTCCGGAACAGCTTGCGCTCTTCGTCGGGCATCGGGATCAGGCCGCGGTCGGTTAGATAGCCCTCGGGACCCCAGGCCGACTCGCTGGTGAACTCGGCGACATAATCCTGCAGTCCCGGGATGGCCCCGACATGCGCCTTCTTGACGTAGAAGAACAGCGGCCGCGACAGCGGGTAGGCCCGGTCGGCGATGTTGTCGAAGGTTGGCTCCTGATCGTTGATCAGGCTGCCTTGGATCTTGTCGGCGTTCTGATCGAGGAAGCTGAAGCCAAAGACGCCAAAGGCATTGGGATTGGCTTCCAGTTTCGAGACGATCAGGTTGTCGTTCTCGCCGGCGTCGACGTAGGCACCGTCTTCGCGGATGCCGCGACAGATCGCCTTGTACCTCGATTTGTCCTCATTCTTGAGGGCCGCGAGGTGCGCGAAGGTCTTGCAGCCGCCCTCGATGGCAAGCTCGTTGAAGGCATCGCGCGTGCCCGAGGTCGGCGGCGGACCCAAGACCTCGATAGCCTGGTCCGGCAAGGCCGGGTCGATGTCGCTCCACTTCTTATGAGGATTGGGTACGAGGTTGTTGTCGGCATCGGGAACATCCTTGGCCAGGGCCAGGAAGAGATGCCGCAGCGACAGCTTCACCTGCTCCGACTTCTTCGAATTGGCGACGACGATGCCGTCATAGCCGACCTTGATCTCGATGATGTCGGAGACGCCGTTGGCGTGGCATTTTTCGACTTCCGAGGCCTTGATGCGGCGCGAGGCATTGGTGATGTCGGGATGTTCGACGCCGACGCCGGCGCAGAACAGCTTCAGTCCACCGCCCGAACCCGTGGACTCGACCTTCGGGGTCTTGAAGTCGGTGGAACGGCCGAACTGCTCGGCCACAACCGTCGCGAAGGGATAGACCGTCGAGGAACCGACGATGTTGATCTGGTCGCGCGCCTGCGCGGCGCCCACGCTGATGGCGACCATCGAGGCCGCGAGAGTGGCGAGGACAAGGGTCTTCCTAGGCATGCTTCTCATGCTCCTGTGTCGTCTTTCATCGCCGACGGACGAGCCCGTCGGCTGGCGCGACATTAAGTGCGCTGCACAACGTTTTTATGACAGTGTTGTTACGGTTTTATGACAGTGGATCTGGCGCGGATTCGACGCGAGTTCGCGGGTGATTCAGTGGCTCGCCTCAGTCGCCTTCGCTTCTGCCCATCGGCAAATAGACGATGAAGGCGCTGCCCTGGCCGACTTCGCTGTCGATCACCAGGCGGCCGCGGTGGCGGTTGACAATGTGCTTGACGATGGCGAGGCCGAGACCGGTGCCGCCCATGCTGCGCGAACGG
>JAJFGM010000122.1 GCA_021776145.1 Kiloniellaceae bacterium
TACACCGCCGGCCACCACTCTGCCGGAAATCGTCGGCTAAGAATTCAATCGTAGGCTAAGAATTCAGGGGACTTACGACGCTTGCCGTAAGCAAAGTTTGCGCAGCAGATGCAGGATCGTCGTGCGTTCGTCCCGGTTCAACGGCTTGAGCGTTTCCTCGGTGATCTCCCTGGCGCGGGGTATGGCCTTGCGGATCAGAGCTTCGCCGGCGTCCGCCAACGCAACACTCAGACGGCGGCGGTCGCCGGCGTCGCGTTCGGTGCGCACCAGCCCGCGGTCGGCCAGGCGATCGACCACACCCTTGATGGTGGCGACGTCCATGGCGGTTTGCCGCCCCAATTCGTTTTGCGAGATCGGCCCCTTTTCATGCAGTTTGGCCAGGGCCGAGAACTGCGCCGGCGTCAATCCATCGGGTATGCGGTTGGCAAAGATGTTGGTGTGCCGTTGCGAAGCCTGGCGCAGGATGAAGCCGATTTGGGCCTCCAGTTTGTAAGCGTCGTCTTTCACGTGGCACGCAAATCCCGGTAGGTGTTCGGTGCTTGGGGCCGCCGAACGTGCGTTGGGCGACCCCGGCCTGCCAAGGTAAATCGTATGTCTGCAACGGCCAAGCCACAAGCGGCCAGGCTCGAGCCTCCATCATACCGACAGATAGGCATCGCGGATCTCGGGGCTAGCCTCCAGCTCGGAGATCGTGCCCTGGAACTTTACGCTGCCGCCCTCGATGATATAGGCGCGGTCGGCAACCAACTTGGCAAAGTGCAAATTCTGCTCCGACAGCAAGACCGCAAGCCCCTGACTCTTAAGCTTTGCAATGGTCTTGGCCATCTGTTCGACGATCACCGGCGCGATTCCTTCCGACGGCTCGTCGAGGAGGACCAGGCGGGGATTTCCCATCAGGCCGCGCGCGATGGTCAGCATCTGCTGTTCGCCGCCGCTCAACTGGTGGCCCATGTTGTTGCGCCGTTCCGAGAGGTTGGGGAACAGTTCGAAGAGGATCTCCGGCGTCCATAGCGGCACTCCATCGCGCGCCGGCTGGCGGCCGACCTCGAGGTTCTTCTGTACCGACAGTCCGGTAAAGATGCGGCGTTCTTCCGGCACATAACCGATCCCGCGCCGGCAGATGGCATGGCTCGGCAGGCGGGTGATGTCTTCGCCATCGAAACGCACGCTGCCCGACCGCGTCGCGACCAGTTGCATGATCGACTTGATGGTCGTCGTCTTGCCGGCGCCGTTGCGCCCGAGCAGCGCCACCACTTCGCCGTCTTCGATCGCGAGGGACAGCCCGTGCAGGATGTGGGCGCGGCCGTAGTAGCTGTGGATGTCGGTGACCTCAAGCATGCCCGCCCCCGTCGGCCGCCTTGAAAGTCGAGCCGCCGCCGAGATAGACCTCCTTGACGCGGGCATCCTGGCGCACCTCGTCGACGGAACCGACGGCCAGAAGTTCGCCGCGATTGAGCACCATGACGCGGTCGGCGTGGGCGAAAACAACATCCATGTCGTGTTCGGTAAAAAGCACCGACAGACCGCGCTCGGCGACGATGTCGGCGGTCAGTTGCATTAGGGCAATACGCTCGCGCGGCGCCATCCCCGAGGTCGGCTCGTCCATCAACAGCAACTTGGGATCGTGCGCCAGCGAAATCGCCAGCTCCAGCCGCTTGAGGTCGCCATAAGCGAGAATGCCGGCGGCACGTTCGGCCTGCTCGACCATGCCGACCCTGGCGAGCAGGGCATCGGCGCGCTCGACGTGCAGCGAGGCGACGCGGCGCCAGACTCCATGGGTTTGGCGATGATGCGACAACAGCGCCACCTGCACGTTCTCGCGCACCGTCATCGAGGCGTAGGTTGCGGTGATCTGAAAGGTGCGGCCGACACCCAGGCGCCAGATCCGCCGCGGCGAAAGTCCAAGCAGATCTTGACCGTCGAAGATCACCGCACCGCTGTCCGGCCGCAGCTGGCCATTGATCATATTGAAGCAGGTCGTCTTGCCGGCACCGTTGGGCCCGATCAGCGCCAGCAGCTCCCCGGCGGCGAGTTGAAAGGAAACGCCGTTGACCGCGCGCACCCCGCCGAAGGACTTGCCCAGGTCGCGGACTTCGAGAATATTTTCGCGGAACTCGAGAACGCTCATGGCGAATCCTCGGCGTCGCCACGCGCCCGTAACCAACCGATCAGCCGGCTCGAGGTGCCGACGATGCCCTGCGGTGCCAGGACCACCATCAGCATGATGACCGCGCCGAGCATGGCGCGCCAATAGTCGAAGCGCGAGAGATGATCTTCCAGCGAGGTGAAGGCCAAGGCACCGACAATTGGGCCGGCCAGGGTTTGGATGCCGCCGAGCAGGACCATGATCAGGCCATCGACCGAACGCGGGATCGCCAGTTCGTCGGGAAACACACTGCCCTTGGAAAAGACATAAATTCCGCCGGCGATCCCGGCCAGGGCGCCGGAGACGACAAAAGCAGCCCACTGGTGCCGCCTGAGGTCGATACCGATGGATTCGCTGCGCAGGGCCGAATCGCGAATGCCGCGCAGGACATAACCGAAGGGCGCGTAAATTAGCCGGCGAATGAAGAGCACGGCGCCAAAACAAACGATCAGGGCCAGATAGTAATAGACCACCTTGCTGCTGACCCAGGGCGCCGGCCAGACGCCGAGAATGCCATCGTCGCCGCCAGTCACCTCTTGCCACTGAAAGGCCACGGCCCAGACGATCTGCGCCGACGCGAGGGTCAGCATGGCGAGGTAGACGCCACTGAGGCGCACGCAGAACCAGCCGAAGATAAGGGCGGCCAGGCCTGCCAGCAGGGGCGCCGCGACGAGCGCCAGTTCCATGCTGCCGCCGAGATGCTTGAACGCCAAAGCGGCGCCATAGGCCCCGAGCCCAAAGTAAGCGGCGTGCCCAAAGGAGACCATGCCGCCGGTCCCCATGATGAAATGCAGACTGGCGGCGAAGAGCGTGAAGACCAGGATGTCGGTGGCGAGTATGAGCACGAAGGAGTCGACAAAGAACGGCAGCAGCGCCAGGACCACCAGCACCGCCGCGCCGGCCACAACCTGCCAGCGCTCCGGCAAGCGCAGCGGCGCCTCCGGCGCGGTCGAGGCCACGCTATGGAGTTCGGGTTTGCCGAGCAGGCCCCAGGGGCGAACCACGAGCACCACCGCCATGACCAGGAAGGCGAGAACAATGGTGATCTCGGGAAACACGAGAATTCCAAAGGCATTGAGTTCGCCGATGATAATCGTTGCCAAAAACGCGCCGACGATGCTGCCCATGCCGCCAATGACAACGACCACAAAGGCTTCGGCGATGATGTTGAGGTCCATCAACAGGCTGACGGTCTCGCGCGGGATCTGAACGGCTCCGCCGAGGCCGGCCAGGAAGGAGCCGAGAAAGAAAACGCTGGTGAAGAGCCAGGCCTGGTTGACGCCAAGCGCCGCGACCATCTCGCGATCCTCGGTCGCCGCCAGGACCAGGGTGCCCCAGCGGGTATGGTTCAAAAGGAACCAGACGGCACCGAGTACGATCGGCCCGAGCGCGATCAGGGCCAGATCGTATTCGGGGATCGGCTCGCCGAGGATGCGCACCACGCCTTCCAGTCCCGGTGCCCGCGGGCCGACCAGATCCTCGGCGCCCCAGACCGAGAGTGCGAGATCCTGGACCACCAGGACGATGCCGAAGGTGGCAACGAGTTGAAACAGTTCCGGCGACTGATAAAGGCGGCGCAGAAAGAAGAACTCAATGACGGCGCCGAGCACGCCGACGACCAGGGCCGCGAGGAGAACCGAAGTCCAGAAGCCAAAGATGTCGTGCGGCAGGATCTCGGTCAGGCTATAGGCCACATAGGCGCCAATCATATAGAAGGAGCCGTGCGCGAAATTGACGATGCGGGTTACCCCGAAAATGATCGACAGACCGGAGGCGACCAGAAACAGCGCCGAGGCACTGGCCAGTCCGGTCAGGAACTGAGCGACAAAAAAACCCATTGAGAGGTCGGCCCCGCAAACCCACGGCTGAATAGCCGCCTTGTCCAGCGAATCGAATACGCGCGAAAAAAGGTGCCGGCGGCGTTCACCGCCGGCACTCCATATTGCAGACTATTCCGCCGCGCGTAGTTTCATGACCTCGGCGTCGCTCGGCAGGTAATCGCCGCCTTCGGCATAATACCAGTCGACCATAACCCCCTTGCCGTCCTTGACGTCGGTGCGACCGACCCAGGCGCCCATGGTCGACTGATGATCGATGGCGCGATAGGTGACCGGGCCGCTGGGCGTGTCGAGCGACAGCCCCTCCATGGTGTCGACCAGGGTTTCGGTGTCCAGCGACTTGGCCTTGGCGAGCAGCGCCGCGACGCTTGCCATGGTGTTGTAGCCGACCAGAGAACCGGTCTTCGGCGCCTCGCCGAACATGGCCTTGTAGGCGTCGAAGAACTTACGATGCGCCGCATCGGTGATCTGATCCGCCGGATAACCGGTGACGATCCAGCCCTTCGGTGCTTCGTCCTTGAGCGGATCGAGATATTCCGGCTCGCCGGTCAAGAGGCTGACCACTGTCCGCCCCTCGAACAGGCCACGCAGGGTGCCTTCGCGCACGAACTCCGCCAGATCGCCGCCGAAGGTGACGTTATAGATACCGTCGGGTTTGGCCGCTTCCAGGGCCCGGGCCGTAGCGCCGGCGTCGATCTTGAAGAGAGCCGGCCACTGTTCCTCGATGAACTCCACCTCCGGGTTGAGCTGCTTGAGCACAGTCTGGAAGGCCTTCACCGCGTCCTTGCCGTAGGCGTAGTTGGGCGCGACTGTGGCCCAACGCTTGGCTCCGGTCTTGGCGGCTTCCTTGGCCAGCATGGCGGCCTGCATGTAGGTCGAGGGCCTGAGGCGGAAGGTATAGCGGTTGCCCTTGGCCCAGACCAAGGCATCGCTCAAGGGTTCGGCCGCGACGAAAAGAACCTTGTTTTGCTTGGCGAACTCGGTCACCGCCAGGCCAATGTGCGAAAAGAAGGTGCCGGTGAGCAGTGTCACGCCGTCCTTGCGCACCAGTTCCTCGGCGATCTTGATAGCGTTGCCGGGCTTCCCGGCGTCGTCGCGGCTGATAACCTCAAGCAGTTTGCCGTTGACCCCGCCGGCCGCGTTGATCTCTTCGACGGCGAGTTGCCAGCCCTTGCGGTAGGGCTCGGTGAAGGCCGGCAAGCGCGTGTAGCTGTTGATTTCGCCGATCTTGATGGTCTCCGCCGCTTGGGCATCCGAAACGTCCGGTGCCGAAGCGGTCGCGAAAAGTCCAGCCGCGGCAAATCCGGCAGCCAGGGAAATCGATTTCACGAAGCCTTTAGAAAACATGTCCTACTCCCTGTTTTTAATTATATCTTTCCGAAAGCACAGTCGTCGTTATCGCAGGCCGTCCTCGCCCTTGGCCTGATCGGCTGTCAGTCCGCCGACGCGCGGCAAGGGGCGGCCACTGTCGGTGACACAAACCGCCACCATGATCTCGTTGGCCCGCGGCGCGTCGTTGAGGCGCACCTCCATGCCATCGAAGTGGCTGCGCACATAGGCCGCGTCCTTGTGGCCGAGCGGAACATCCAGCGGCTGTCCCGGCCCGCCCATCTTTTTTGACGAGGGCACCAGCGCCGCCCCCTTCTCGACCGCCGCACGCAGCGGCGCGCCAAGC
>JAJFGM010000123.1 GCA_021776145.1 Kiloniellaceae bacterium
TCAACAGGGCGACAAGGGTCTGAACGAGGTCGAAGCCAAGCAGGATCATCGGCAGGAAAAACAGCCACTCGACCAGCCCCTCGACCCAGGCCAGGCGCAAAGCGGTGGTCAGGTTGAACTCGGTGGAGGAGTGGTGGACGCTGTGATAGGCCCAGAGCAGGCGCACTTCGTGTTCGGCCCGATGCATCCAGTAGTAGGTGAAGTCGACGGCGAGCAGGGTCAGCGCCCAACTCCACCAAGTCTGTGGCAGGCGCCACAAGGCGAAGGGCTCGGCCAACGCCAGACCGGCGATGAAGACCAGGCCGAAGGCGGTCCGCTCCAGCAGGGCGTTGCCCAGGGCGATGGCGAAGTTGGCCGCGGTCTCGCGCCAGGACTTGCGCCGGCGGGTGCTGAAGTCCCAGACGGTCTCGGCCAGGGTCAGAAGCAGCAACGCCAGGGCGATAAGGTCGAGGGCGGCGAAGGTACCGGCCAGGGTCTCGAAGCGGTTTTCCAGGCTTGGCATGGGTTTTTTTTGGCCTCTTGAATTCAGTGCGTTGTTTGAGGTGGCGGCGCCAAGGATTTGCGCAGCAGGGCATCGAGTGCCTGGACGGCGGCCCGGCCCGGGCGCGCGGCGGTGAGGATCGAGCGGGTCGCGACACCTTCGACCAAGTCGATCACCAACTCGGCGGCCTCAGCCGTATCGAGCGTGGCATCGACTTCGCCGGCTTCGATGCCGCGCGCCAAACAGGCGGCCAAGGCGGCGGCGAGTGCCCGGCGGTTGTCGAGAAAGCGCGCCGCCACGCGAGGGTTTCGTCCCGCCTCGGCGGCGATCTCGACCATCAACGCGGCACCACCGTCGGCCGCCGCCGCTTGCAGATATTGAGCGGCAAAACCCGCGACGACCTCGATGGCGTTGCCGGTGGCGGCGAGCAGCAGACTCGCCTCGGTTAATTCGGCGGCCTCCGCCTCGGCAATGGCGAAGACCAGCGCTTCCTTGTTTTCGAAATGGTTGTAGAGGTTGCCCAGACTGACCCCGGCGCCGGAGCTGATGTCGCGCATGCTGGTCTGGTGAAAGCCCTTGCGCAGAAAACAGTCCACCGCGGCTGCAACGATCTCCAGGCGGCGCAGGGCCGTCTTTCCGTCCCGGCTCGTCTTTTCACCGCGTCGCGTTTTTGTTGGAAAGCCTCTCGGCGGATTTTCTTTTGGCATCTTGAATTCCTCCTGACCTGTAACATAATAATGAACGTACGTTCGTTCAATATAAATTGGGAGACTGGCTATGAAATGGCAGGAACGTTGGTGGTTGGGGCTTCTCGGTCTGATCGGTATCTACCAGTTGCCTGCGGTGCTCGAAGCCCTGGTCGTCGGCGGCCCATTGCTCACCTATGCCGATCTGCTGTGGCTCCTTTGGTTCAGCTACTTGATACCGGAGGGCGCGATCCGGCAGTGAAGGCCGTCGTTTCGGTGACGCGGACCGACAACGGCACAAGTCGCGGCTTTGCCATTTGTGAGTGATTTGGAGAGTTCATGCCCCGCTTGCGGGGTCTCTATTGGAAGCGGCCGAGGGCCGCCGCGGCTGGGCATCGTTGCGGCTGACCAGGGGGGTGATCTCGCGTTTGAGTTTGCGCAGGAAGGCTTCGGCGAAGTCCTGGTAGTCGGTGGCGATTTCGATAAAGGCGCCGGGTCCGAAGATGACCTTTTCGCGGAAGTAGACCTCCAGACTGTAAGTATCGATGAGGATGGGCAGGCCGTTGATGACGACGCCTTGCGCGGCCGCGGCCGGCCAGATCGTGACCGGCAGGGGGCCGGTGTTGCTGCGGCCGTCGCCCGAGATGTCGATTTTGAGCTGGCGGCCATCGAAGGCGTTCTCGGCGAGGAGACGCAGGCCGAATGCGAGGGCATTGCCGATGGCGGTAAAACCGCGCAGCGGGTCGCGTTTTTGCCGCGCCACCGCGGCCGCGAAAGCCAAACTGCTGTCGCGGTCGACCAACAGCTGCCAGGGGATTACGTGGCGGCCATCGATGGCTGAATTCCACTGAAACAGTGTGACGGCCACGCCGTCTTGTTGTTCGATCAGGCCGATGACTTCAGGGCTTCGGAAGGCCTGGGCAATGCCCGCCATTTGCAGGTCGTATTCGATGTCGTCGACGCTGCGTGAGGTATCGACCGCGAGCACCAGTTCGATAGAGACGGGGATTTGCGCCGCCGCCGATTGTGTCGCGGCCGCCAGCAGGCAGGCCATAACAATCAACCTTGGCCACACTCCCGGCGTGGGCCGCATCTTGCCTGAATCCCGGTCCCGTTTCCCCGTCCTGGCGGCGAAAGGCCGCCGAGCCTCACCAAGCTATCACAGGCCCTTGGGAAAAAGCATATGGGACAGGCGATAGACCGCCGCTGGCGATTCCATGTGACCCGAATTTGCTCTAAGCGCGCCCGGCCGGGCGCGGTTCGACGCGCGGCGCGGTTTGGCCGAGTTGATCCTTGACCAGCAGGAACGGTTTCTCGACGGCGAAATGCAACACCAGAGCGGCGGTGAAGGACAGGCCAAGATAGATCGCCAGGAAGCGCAGGAAATCGAATGGCCCGTCGGCAAAACCGCTCAAGGCCAAGGCGAGCGGCACGAAGGTGATGTGGATGAGGTAGAGCGGATAGCTGATGCGCGCGATCACCATCAGGCTCCGCGCCCGCAGCAAGCCGCTTTTGGCGCCGCCGAAGACGACCGACAGCAGTAGGCCGCCGAAGGTGAGGGACAGAACCAGCGGCTGCAGGATCTTCTGGTACCAGCCAAGTTCACCGAGCAGTTCCACGACAAAGAGCTGCACAAGCAAGGCCAGCGTCGACACCCAGAAAAGCCGCGTCGCCCAGGTCCGCCGTTGGCGCACGGCGGAGGGGTCGCGGTCGCAATAGAGGAAGGCGCAGGCCACGCCGATCGCCAGACCGTCGAAGGAAACGTGAAACGGGCTGCGGAAGGTGCGGAAGAACCAATAGTATTCGCTGACGTCCGGGTGCTGCAGGGCGGTGAGCGCACGCAGCAGCGTAGGCAGGAGGATCAGCATGGCGAGCAGGACCGCGCGCCGGCCCGGCGACCCGCCGCGTAGCGCCGCCCAGACCAGAAACGGCGCAACGAGATAGAACTTCTCCTCGACGCCCAGCGACCAGAGGGGCACGACGATGTTGGCGGGGAGGTAGTCCTGCAGGAACAGCAGGTGATAGGCGATACGCAGGTCGAGGTGGTCGTGGGCGAAGTCGTACAGCGGGATCGAACCGCCGACGACCAAGGCCAAGACGGCCAGATAGGCCGGGACGATGCGCAGCGCGCGCGCGCCGACATAGGCGCCGATGCGGGCCAGCGGGGAGGTGTTGTCGCGGCGTAGCAGGTGGTGGGTAATCAGGAAGCCGCTGAGCACGAAGAACAGGTCGACGCCGATCCAGCCGTTCAGCAGGGGTATGGCCAGATCCCAGGAGCCGACCGGAAACAGCGGCTGGGAGTCGCGGTAGAGCGGCCAAACGGCGTGGCGGGCGAGGACCAGGAGGATGGCAAGGGCCCGCAGACCGTCCAACTCGGCGATTGCCCGCGGGCGGCGTCGGAAGGTGAAGTAGGTGGCGGGCGCGAAAATCGAACGCGTCATTGCGGCCAGGCGTCCGGTGGCGTCACTTCGAACCGAGCCCCAATGTCTTCTGCATCTGCGGTTTGCGCGCCTTCCAAATCCGCGAGTCGACGATGTAATGGTGAAAGTTGATGGCCTGGTAGATGACGATCAGCGACGGCAGGCCAAGGGCGAGGGCCTTCGCGCCGAAGACCGAGATCGCGACGTAGAGCAGGGTCGAGATGAGCAGGCAGATGACGAAGTAAAGCCACCAGTTCCTGCTCTGGCTGATCGTCGAAAGGAAGCGGGCCTTGGCGTCGATGCCCTCGCGGTAGCGGTTCGTATTGAACAGCCAGACGAACAGCAGATACTGCGCGTTGTGCCAGATGTTGATAACCAGCCAGCCGTAGGTGATGTCCTCGATCAGTATGTAACCGAAGGCGAAAACCGTGATGTGGGACGCGATGTAAAGCGTATGGGCGAAGGCACCCTGGCCGTGCCAGAAGGCGCGGGCGCGTTGGAAGGCCCAGACAGCCAGCGTGGCGATGGCGGCGGCGGCGACCAGTTCGACCAGCAGGCCCGGTACCGGAATGACTCGCAGCTCGAGCCCAAGGAATGTCTCCGGCGCCTGCCAGGAGCGATGCAGGATGCCGCACAGCGGAAAGAGATAGAACATCGCCTTGGTCAGGCTTTCGCTTTCGCTGACCAGGCCACCGGATTTGCGGCGATAGACCTGGGCGACGCCCCAGCTTTGGCGCGTGTAGTGAAACCACTGCCAATAAAGATAAATGCTGACCAGGACCCAAACCCCGAAACCCATGGCCAGGCCCAGGGTGGCGCCGAGCACGAGGAACGGCAGCCAAAAGATGTGAAACCGGTGCTGGCGCAGGCTTTCCCGATCGAAGCAGAGCCGCGTATAGGTGGCGATCACATGGTGATAACCGAGCAGCCAAAGATCGAGCAGCAGAATGGGCGCGAAGAGCGCCGGCTCAAGGACCACGATCAGACCCGACGCCACGGCGACCGCCGCGGTTGCGACGACAAAGCTGATATCGAAACCGGGCCCGCGCAGCCAACCGACCGGCCGGGGTGCGTCTAGCGAAATTGAGGACATGCCACCACCCGCAGGAAATTGCGGTCTCAGTCATAGTCGTGGCGCGGTTAAGATCCTTTGAAGAAAGGCATTTTCGGGAAATTGCGGGCATGCGCCGAGGCGCCCTTGGGGAGGCTTGCATCGATGCGGGCTGCCGGTGCCAATGGCGCCACCGCTCGATGCGCCGGCAAGCAGGATTGCGTCTTGCCTCGCACGTTTGCGACGTCGGACTACGGGGGCGCGGTCTCCGCCTCAAGCTTCGCTCGCGGCCTGACCGGGGAACCGCCGCGATAGCCATTCCCGGTCGACTGCGGGCGCCATCCCGGCGCCCGCGCCGCCTCCAGTTCGGCGACGTTAATGCCTGTATCGGAGGACTCCGCCCCCACCTAGCCCCCGGTTCGGCGGGCGTTCTGCTCGTAGATCGGCATCACGTTTGGCAGCAGTGCCCGAAGCCGCTCGATGCGCGTGTCGGGCGAGGGATGCGTCGAGAGAAATTCCGGGGGCCGTTCGCCGCCCGCCTTCTTAAAGTTCTGCCAGACTTCGACCGCGGCACGCGGGTCGTAGCCGGCGCGCGCCATGTAGGTTAGGCCGATCTCATCGGCCTCCGACTCCTGCTTGCGGTTGAATGGCAGAATGACGCCCAAGGTCGCGGCCTGGCCCAGCAGTTGCGGCAGGGAACTGTCGCCGACGGTCGCCCCGACGACCTGCAGGCCGGCCTGCGTGACCATCTGCTGCGACATGCGTTCCGACGAGTGTCGTGCCGTGACATGGGCGATTTCGTGCGCCAGGACAGCCGCTAGTTGTGCGTCGTTCTCTACCACTTTGAACAGGCCGGTATGGACGCCCACCTTGCCGCCCGGCAGCGCGAAGGCGTTGGGTGTTTCGTCGTCGAGGACGGTGAACTGCCAATCGGTGTCGCCACTAATTACTTGCTTGAGGCGGCGGCCGACCTCGTCGACCCGGTTTTGCAACTCGGTATTCTGCGACACGCCCTTGGTCCGGAGGATCTCTTCGTAAGCCTGCAGCCCCATCTGCGAGGCCTGATCCTCCGGCAGCAGGATCAGCTGGTTGCGCCCCGTCACCGGTGTTTCCGAGCAGGCGCTCAACGCGAGCAGCATGGCGGCCAGCGGGGCGCACAGGCGCCACGCGACGTGGCGCGACCTATCCTGGTTCGATTGGATCATGACTTGCGAACCTCCCACTCTCCGCCGGGCGCCTTACAGGCCGTTCCGGACTCGTTGATCGTGTGCTCGCCGGTGTCGATGGTCTCCGTGAAGTTTTTGCACTGCGTGCCATCGGCCATGGTGAAGACCTCCGTCACCGTCGTCGACCCGCTGTTGCCGGTATCCGGATTGGTCCAGCGGCTGCGCCCCCCCTCTTGCAGGGTCTGCAAACTACTGTACTGATTCTCGGCGTGCTTTTCCGCGTCCTCGCGGCTGAGATACTCACCGAGGAAACCGCCCGCGACGGCGCCGAGAACGGCGCTGGCGGCGATCCAGGCCGGGTTGGCGCCGGCAATGGCGGCGAGCACGCCGCCGGCCGCCGCGCCGGCACCGGCGCCGATTTGGGTTTCCTGGTTCAAACCGGTCTTGTCTTCGACGGTGTCGCACCCGGTTATGCCCGCCATCGGCAAGGCGCAGATGAGCGTTACGCCGACGGCCTTCTTCAATCGCGAAGATCTTTGAAACGTCGTGTCCATGGTTGGCGGTTCCTTCAAGTGTTGCGGGCCCGGTATGCGCCGGACTGGAAGCTGTCGGACTCTAAACCCGCAACTCCTCGCCTGGTTCCTTACGGACGCGGCCGGGACCGGAAACAAGTGCCCCGGCCGCAACCGGGTGCCCGTCACACATACGGCAAAGTGTTGATCGCGCAGGCCAGTTATGCGAAATCGGTTGTGGACCGGCTATTGGCGCTCACCTAAAGTAGCCGTTGATCGGAGCCGGAGGGCTGAAGTGAAGAACGGAACCGGATGAGCAAGAACCTGCGGACGGTGCTGAGGCGGGAGACCCAGGCCGATCATGCGACTGTCGACCGCCTGGTTCAGACTTTGGATCTCTCGGCGCTAACGGGTTACACGGATTTCCTCAGGCTGCACGCTGCCGTGTTGCTGCCGCTGGAACGGTGGCTGGAGCACGACGGTGTCGCGGTTGAATTGCGCGACTGGCCGCAGCGTGCGCGCTCGCGGGCCCTGCTCAACGATCTCGCGCACCATGGCGTGCGCAGCGTTCCGCAGATCGACATCGCGCTCGATCGCGGTTTCGCCGCGAGAGCGGGCGCCCTTTACGTCATCGAAGGGGCTCGCCTGGGTAGCCGGGTTCTTGCCAACGCCTCCGAAGGCTGCCCGTCGCCTCTTTCGCGGCAGTTCCTGTTGCATGGCCGTGGTCGAGGCTATTGGCCGAGTTTCGTGAAATGGCTGAACGGGCTTGAATTGTCGCGCGAGGACGTGGGCGTTGCCACCGCGGCGGCACGAGGCGTTTTCCGCCAGTACGAGAAGGCTTTCGCGCATGCCGCCTAAGCACCGCAAGCTGGCCGACAGCATGAATCTGAGTGAATGCGATCGTGAGCCGATCCATCAGCTTGGCCGGATCCAATCTTTCGGGTTTCTGATCGGCGTTACACAGGACTGGCTGGTGTCCCACGTATCGGAAAATGTCAGCGAGGCCCTCGGTCGCGAGGCCCACGCCTGCTTGGGGCGCTCGTTGGCGGACCTGATCCCGCAAGACTCGCTTCACGCGATCCGCAACCGCATGCAGTGGCTGCACGGCCATGCCGGTACC
>JAJFGM010000124.1 GCA_021776145.1 Kiloniellaceae bacterium
TTTTGTCGATATCGACGGTATGACGACGGTAGCGGCGCAATATTTGGATTCAGATATCGCCACGCGTCTGCACGATGATTTGCGGGCAAGCGCCGACCTTGCCCCGCCATTGCTCAATCCCTTTGATGACCATTTCACCGCGTTATCACAGGTCCCCACCGCTGGTTTCGCCCTCGCGAAGGCCTGGCGCTCCATGGCGACTTCCGACAACCGGCGGCAGCGCTTTACGTCATTTCTAGGCGCCGTTAACCAGGCCGGTGCGGTCCGCGCGATCATCACCAGCTCGCGTTACAGCGGCTGTCTCGCTGTGGAACTGTCGTTGCGCCAAGATGCCGAACGCCCGGTGCTGCTCGAAAACTTGTCGGCCATCACATATGCCGGCTGTTTACGGCACCCGTCCAAGCGATCGTTCGAGTCAAGCAACGCGCTCATGCTTGATTGAAACATCCGGACGTCGCAAGGTTACGCCTCAACTATTGGAGACTGGCGCACAAGTCGGACCGCTAGAATTGAACGATGCTCGACTACTGTCGTGCTCCAAATGAAGGTTGTAAATGTCGATGTGGCTTGCGAGTATTTAGTATTGTGAAGAAAACACCCCAGAGCATCTTGGCCTTTATTTTCGTTTTCCTTGCCTGGTCCGTTGAGGGCGCCCAAGCACAAGACGGTAAAGAACTGTCGGCGGAAATTTCCTTCTGGGAAACTGTGCGTGACAGCGATCGCCCGGAGGAACTGCAGGCCTACCTCGACGCCTTTCCCGACGGCAGGTTCGCCACCTTGGCAATACTGCGCCTAACGGCGTTAGGCGCGCAGGCGAACCCACGGTCGGTCGAAGCAGATCAGCAAACCATCGCAGTCGACCCGGCGGACAGCACCGTCGGCCGCTTGCTCGAACACTGTCTGGCAACAACGGCCCAAGCCCGTCGCGGGCCGTTCGCCGGTGTGGTGGACCCGGCCCTGGCGCTGAGCCTTTGCGACGCGGCCGGCGCTGCCGCCAGCCCCGCCGACCAATTGCAAATTCGCGAAAGTAGGGCTCTCATCCACCTGTCGGCTCAAGATTACCGGGCAATGTTGCGCGAGGCCACTGAACTCCTGGCTGACAGGCCAGGACGCGGCCGCGGACTATCCTGCCTCGCTGAGACCCTGATCGGCGGTACCGACGTGGAGCGCCTGTGCGCCAGCGCGGCGGCCGCCGGCGATATTTTCGGTACCTATGCCGTCATGTTGCGGGCTGCGATCACGACGCCAAGCGCCCTGCCGCAACTCCTGGCCGATACCTTGCGCGCCCAACCGGCGGGTCGCACGCGCCAAGATCTCGAACGGACGATCGGATTACTGGTCGAAGATCGCCTGCTGAGTCCGAACGACCTTCCGGACGGGGTGTTGGCGCGTCTTCGGGCTATGTCACTCGAAGAATTGCTGACCGACGCTGCTGGTAACGGCGACGCGGTGCTACCCGTCGACCTGCGCTTGAGGGCGGTTTTCCTCGCCCGCGACGGCACCGACCAAGGGCGCAGAGACGCTGTCTTCCTGCTCGAAAATGCCGCTGCCCAAGGCGACCGCAAAGCCATGATGGCTCTTGGCCAGTCGGCGTTGGAGGATGTCAGCACTATCGCGGAGGTTCCCGATGACCTGCGGCAAGAACTGATCGTCCGCGGTGACAATGGTGCAGCGTGGCTGCGGCGGCTGGTCGCTGTCGGCCCTCATCAAGGCGCCTACTATGCCGTGTTTGCCCACTTGTATGGCGTCGGCACCGAGCGGGATGTTGCCCGCGCATCCCAGCATATCGGGTTGATCAGAGGCCCCGAAATCTTGGAGATGCGCGATACCGCCGAGGATGTGTTGTCGCAGGCAGCCGCCGATCCCAATGCTCGGGCAAACATCCGCTATCTGCAACTTGCCTTGGCGAGACTAGGTTATGACCCCGGTCCCTCAGACGGGGTGCTCGGCGAGAAGACGGAAACCGCCTTCACCGAGTTCGCCACGGATCGCCGGATTACGGATCAGCCGTTCAATGTCGAGAACGCCGTCAACATCGTGTCGGAGTGGGAGAAACGCCGAGCCGCCCGAACGGACAATCAGGAACTGGACGGTGAGCTGTCCGGCTTTCTGTCGAACAGTGCGGATCCTCTGAGCTTCGGCTGGAACGCACCCTATGCATTCTAGGATCCCCCTCCTGTTTCTTGGCCTCGCCCTGGCAGTCGGCGTCGCGCAAACCGCCGCCGCTGGCCCGGCCGTCGAGCAATTGCAGACCCTAGTCGACGGCCCACGTCAAAACACCTCGGAAGCGGAGTGGCGGGAGGCCTGGCAAGAAGCATCCCAGGAAGCGTTTCTCTCGCTGTTCACGGACGCCGCCGATTGGCTGGTCGACTCTAGTGTCAGCGACGACGGAACAGTCCAGGTCCGCATAGAGGTCTATTCACCGGACTACTGGAGCGATCCCCGGCAGAGTCTTTTCCTATCAGCGCAAATAGGCGGCGATCCTGCCGCCCACGCGGCGCGCCATTCAGCGGTGCTCGAACCCGCGGAACTGGGTTGGTTTTGGGTCCGCCAAGACGCTATCGGCGAGCAGACCGTTGCCGTCAACAACTTGGCTGAAGAAGAGATAGACAGTATTGCCTGGCAGCGCGCTGGTGCCGTTGTCGAAGTGCGCCATGCCGGTGACGTCCGCGCCTTCGCGCAAAGCGTCATGCAGAGTATCGAGAGCA
>JAJFGM010000125.1 GCA_021776145.1 Kiloniellaceae bacterium
GGATCTCGAACAGGTGACTCCCGTACCGGCGGCGGCCACCCTCGGTACCAGCGATCCTTTCAGCGTGCTGCTGTCGCTTCTCGACCGGCTGGCCACGACGGGGCGCTGCGAGGGCGAGGGCAAGATCTGGGACGGCCGGCGCCGTTACGATCTCGCCGTCAGGCACCTCGGCGAGAAGACCCTCATCGCCGACCGCCCCTGGGCCCATGCCGGCAAGGCGGTCGGCTGCGCCCTGGATTTCAAGCGCATCGGCGGTTTCTGGCGCGAGACTCCGGGCTGGCGCGACCCCGACGAGACGGCATCCGGACGCCGCGAGGTCTGGGCGGCCGAGATGACGCCCGGGCGCTGGGTGCTGGTCCGCGCCGAAATGGAAACGACCTACGGCACCGTGGTCGGCCGCCTGCTGCCCGAAGGCCAGCGCCAAGGGGACGCGACGATCGAGAAGGCGGCTTTCGCCGACTAGGTAAGAACGTGCCAACCGCCACGCGCGCCGCGCTAAAGGGGTGGGCTATAATCGAGCCGTGGATAGGCTCGAGGACTCCGCGAACCTATGGTGAGAAACCCGGGTGAGGATAGTGGCAAGGAATCGGAATGCTTAGGAAAACCACGACTGTCGTGCTGAAGTGCGAGGAGGCATTTGGACCCGAGTGGAACTGGATGCCAAAAAAACTGGTCGATCTAATCCCTTGGACTCAGAAATACCTCGAATTGGTGCCGCAGGAATATCGAGACAGCGCAGCCTTTGAAACGGTCAGCTTTCGTGATTCACGCCGGGATTATTGGTTGAATGTGAAGGTCCACTACCACAGGCCCGAGACCGATGAAGAGATGGAAGCGCGCCTTGCAGCCGAGGACGCCGAAAAACTGCAACAGCAGAGAGCGGAAAGGCAAAGGCTGGAGGACCTGAAGGAGAAATTCAATGATCGGTGACGACCGCATGAAGGAGGGCGAGGTTGGTGACCGCGCAACCGCTCGGCGCGGCACGGACAGTATGGGAAGAAGTGAATGACCGACAAAAACGAAGATATCCTGCTCGTGGCCCACGCCGTCCACTTTGCCGCGCGTCATCATATCGACCAGCGACGCAAGGGCGAACGGGCGGAGCCCTACATGAACCATCTTTCCGAAGTCGCAAGCTTGCTTGCCGAGGCCACCGGCGGGGCGTCTCCGGCCCTGGTCGCCGCCGGTTATTTGCACGATGTCGTCGAGGACTGCGAGGTGACGCCGGCAGAGCTTCGCGCCGAGTTCGGTGGGGCGATCACCGATCTGGTCGCCGAAGTGACGGACGACAATTCCTTGAACAAAACCGAACGCAAGCGCCGTGAAGTCGACAAGGCTCCACACCTATCAATACCTGCCAAGATGCTCAAACTGGCGGACAAAACTTCGAATTTACGATCCATCCGGCACAGCCCGCCCTCCGGCTGGTCACGCGAGCGCATGCAAGAGTACGTGACATGGGCGAATGACATCGTCGCCGGCTGCCGCGGCACGAATGCGAAATTGGAAGCCGCATTCGATGACGCGAAGAAAGCCCTGGACGCACATCTGAGGGCACATTGATATTCGCCCGCTGGTGCGCTGGACCGAGTGTGTGCAGATCCGCGCAAAACGCGTCCACTTTTGATCTGCAGCCGAAAAGCGACGCCGCGTCGAAAATTCTCTATGTCCCATTCCGCATGGATTTTCACCAATCGGCTGCCGGTCGCGAGCGGCGCGGTCGAAATCACGGCAGGTTCGCGTTATCATCGGTCCGTTCCGGCCACAGGATCATTGGAGTAAAACCATGCAACTCTTCACCGCCCGAGTCTGTCCCTATGCCCATCGCAGCCGTCTGGCGCTCTTGGAAAAGGGCTTGTCCTTCGAACACATCGAAATTGATTTCAAGAACAAGTCGGAGGCATTCCTGGCGGTCTCGCCCTATGGCAAGGTGCCGGCTTTGGAACACAACGGGCAAACGCTTTACGAGAGCCTGATCATCAACGAGTACCTCGACGAGACTTTCCCCGAGACCCCGCTGATGCCGGCGCAGCCGGCCTTGCGCGCCAAGGTCCGGATCTGGGCGCACTACTGCGATAATTATTTCATTTCCGACCTCTACGCCGTGATCAAGAACCGCGAGGCGGAGCAACATGGCGAACTGCTGGGCAAGGTCGAGGAACGGCTGCGCTTCATCGAAAACGACGGTTTCGCCCAGCTCTCCGGCGACGGTCCCTATTGGCTCGGCGCGGAGGTCAGCCTGCTCGATTTGGCCTGGTTTCCCTTCTTCGAGCGCCTGCCGGCCTGGACCCACTATCGCGGGCTGGATATTCCGGCGGACTGCCCGCGTCTGAAGGCCTGGCGCGCCGCCATGACGGATCGGCCCTCGGTGCGGGAGATCGCCAACACGGCCGACTACTATATCGACAACTACAGCAACTATGCCGGCGAGGTTCTCGCCGCCTAAAGCCGATCAGCCGTTGCGGCAGAGGTAGCTGTCGGCGTTGATCGCCGGCACGCCGCCGAGGGCATGCCGTATTCGGGCTAGGGCCTGTTGAGGTTCAAGTTGCGGTCTCGGCGGGAGCGGATTTGCGCCAGGGCAAGGAGCGCGTGGCGCCGTGGGGTGGGCCCCCCACAAGCTACGCGCGACGCGGCCCTGGCAAAAATACGCCCCGCCCCGAAGGGGTTCGGCCCAATTGGCCCGCAGCCGCGTCGCTCGGCGTCGAATATGCTCTGCATGTCCTTCCTTCTCGCTCCGCACTGCGGGCCAATTTGGCTCGAACCGAGGCCGTAACCTGAATCTCAACAGGCCCT
>JAJFGM010000126.1 GCA_021776145.1 Kiloniellaceae bacterium
CTGCGACTGCCGGCATCAGAATCGAAGTGGATGAACAGCAGTTCGATGGGTCTGTTTATGCGGACGCTGCTGTGTTCCGGCGGATCGTCGGCAACATCCTATCGAATGCGGTGAAATTCACTCCCGAGGCTGGCGTTGTAAGTCTTTCGGTGAGCGTCAAAGGCGACTCGAACTGTTCAATTGTCGTGACAGACACAGGCTGCGGAATTTCGAAATGCGACCTACCGCTGGTCGTTCGACCGTTCTTTCAGGTTCAGCACGACAGCAATCGCGCCTATGAGGGTTTGGGACTCGGCCTCGCCGTCGTCGATGCCTTGACCAAGCTGCATGGCGCGAAGCTGCACATCGAATCCGATCTCGGCAAGGGCACGACGGTAACCGTCACTTTTTCTCGGTGCGCAAGCGTCGCCGGCACAGACCTTGAAACGATCAATGATGTTTCAGACAGAAAAATCGCATAGCTAAGAAATGAAAGGAAAATGGAAGTCTCTCGTAATATTCTTGATAAATAACAACGACTGCCGCGTCACGCGTCGCGCCGCCTATAGAGCGCTGATAAACCGGGTGCCATTGTCGACCTAAGAAACCAGCGGGAATATTCATCATAAATTCGTTCATTACTGGCAGTTTTGCCGAATGTTCTTATGCGTGAGTCTTTTACGTCGTCAGGAGTTGTAGATGTCGGAGTACGAATCGGTCGGTCAGGAGCGGACCAGCGGGGATCGAAGGTTTTTGCCGCGGGGAACTCCCGGGCGTCGCACCATCGACTATGACACCTGCGGCGGCATCGGCGTTGGCGACGAGATCAATGACCTGGAAGCCGAATCCCGGCCTTTGACGCATCTCCTTTTGCTGCTGACGTTCTCGATTCTCGGATTGGGTTGTATTTGGTATGGGAACGCCCGCTTCGCGCCCCTGCTTTTCAATCCGATCACGACGGAAAAGGTCGCTGGTCTCCTTGCGTCCGGTTCCAATTACGCGACGTTCGATCTGAACATCAACAGTCGAACGCTGCGCAGCGAGCATATCGCCGGGCTGAGGGCGACACCGGACGTCGCTGTAATGGGTGCAAGCCATTGGCAGGAGGGCAAGGCCAGCCTGGTCGAGGACAGGGTTTTCTACAACGCGCATGTCCACCGCGACTATTACGAGGACATGCTTGCGGTCAGTGAGATGTTCGTTCGCAACAGCCGGCTGCCACGGCAGCTGATCATTACGATCCGCGACAACCTCTTTACCCCGGTCGCGAAGCGTACCGACTTTCTTTGGATGCCGGCGATCCCGGCCTATCGCGACATGGCGCGGCGGCTTGACCTGGAACCCCATCCATGGACAGAGACTTTTCCGTTGCCGCAAATCCGCGCAGGCTTCTCGCTTTCCAGTCTCCATTCCAACGCCAAGCGCTGGTTCAAGGCGCCGATTTTGCCGCATGTAACGGATGCGGAAAAGCTCGATTCTCTGGACATCTTGATGTCGGACGGCTCGATCAAATGGTCAAGACAGCACGACGCCTACTTCACCCGCGAACGCGCTCGCGAGGAAGCGCTTGCCTTCGCCGCCGATCGTCGCAACGACCCGCCCCAGATCGATCCGGACGGCGTGGTCGCATTCGACCGGCTGCTGGCATTCCTGCAGGATCGTGGCGTTGAGATCTTTCTGGCGCATCCGCCGTTCAACCCGATCTACTACGATGCCGTACAGGGCTCGCCCTATATGGCGGGGCTGCAGCACATCGAAGCGCTGACCCGCGACCTGGCCGATAAGTACGGGCTGCACATCATCGGCAGCTTCAATCCCTATGAAGTCGGGTGCGGCGCCGAGCTGTACATCGATGCGGAACATTCCAACCCGACCTGTCTGAAGAAGATCCTTGACCAGTACGTGTCCTTGGATCGGTCGGCACGGCCCGCAACCGCGTCCATCAACTGACTAATGCGAAGCTGTAGAAGGGTGCGGCTACGATGATTTTCAACTCGTTTGAATTTCTGCTCTTGTTTTTCCCGGGCGCCTACCTCGGATTCCTGCTTATTCACCGGGTCGGCGGCTGGAGGGCGGTTTATCCCTATCTGGCAGCGGTGTCCCTGGCGTTTTATGCGCATTGGAGCTTGCTCCTGGTTGCAGTGTTGGCGGCTTCCGTCGTGGCAAACTACGCCATCGGCAGCGCGCTCATCCAACTCCGCGACCGCCGGGTGTTGGCGAAATTGATGCTGCTGTTCGCGGTTGTGGCAAACATCGGAGCACTTGGCTATTTCAAATACACCAACTTCCTGATCGACACGGTCAATGCTGTTTCCGGATCCGGATTCAGTCATTTGGACCTGATCCTGCCGGTCGGCATTTCTTTCTACACTTTCATCCAAATCGGCTTCCTCATCGAAGCCTACAACGGCACCGCCGAACGGCCCACTTTCGACCGTTACGCCCTCTTTGCGACCTTCTTTCCCTGCGTTACGGCGGGGCCCCTGGTCCTGCAGAGCGAGATGTTCAAACAAATGGGCGAGCGCGATGACCGCGCCTATTCGCCTTGGCGGGTCATGGTCGGCATCACTATTTTCAGCATGGGGCTGTTCAAGAAGGTCGTATTCGCCGACACCATCGCACCCTACGCCGATCAGATGTTCGCCGGCGTCGTCGCCGGTGGCGGTCTCGACATGCTCACCGCCTGGGTCGGCTCGCTCTGTTACACGCTGCAGCTCTATTTTGACTTCTCGGGCTACTGCGACATGGCGGTCGGCTTGGGCTATCTCTTTGGCATCAAGCTGCCGTTGAACTTCAACTCACCGCTGAAGGCAACCAGTATTTCCGATTTCTGGCGCCGCTGGCACATCACCATGACGCGATTCTTCACAAACTTCGTGTTTTCGCCCTTGGCGATGACGAATACCCGTAAGGCCATTGCCAAGGGCCATGGTCCGGTGCGCCGCTACCTAATGGCGGCGGCCTGGCCGGTTACCTTCACCTTCATACTGGCCGGGCTCTGGCACGGCGCCGGCTGGACAATGGTCGTCTATGGCTTGATCCATGGTCTCGCGCTGGCGGTCAATCGCGGTTGGCAGGAATTCAAGATGCCGGCACTGCACCCGCTCTTGGGTTGGTCACTGACCATGGCGGTTGTAGTGAGCGGGCTGGTCGTCTTTCGGGCGCCGGATCTCGCCACGGCCGGCCAGGTTCTCTCAAGCATGTGGGGGATCTCGCTTTTCATTGGCGACGCCGCCGCCGCACCCGTCTTGCAACTGGATCTCGCCTGGGCAGTGCTGCTGGTCGTCCTTCTCGGTGCCGTGGTGCTGACCTTGCCGAATACGCAAGAGATCCTTCGCAGCTACTGGGTCAGCTCGGATCCGGAGCCCAGCGAAGAGCCGTCTCTTCGTAAACGCCTGTTGTGGTCGGCGTCGCCGAATTGGGCCTTCGTAACTGCGGTGGTGCTGGTTCTCGCGGTCGCCTCGATCAACGGCTATTCGAAATTTCTCTACTATCAATTCTAAAAAGCTGGAGCTCAGAATGAACGAAGTCAATCCATCGCCGGTAGAATTGATACTTCCGCTGCCGAAGACGGTCGATGATACGGTGGCTGGCGACATCGAGAAGGAATCGGTGTTCGTGTCGCCCTATCTAGAACGCATTATCGTCGAGCCGGATCGTGCGTCCGTTCGGGCGATTGTGAAGTGCGATGCTCCAATGGAGGAGGTACGAGACAAGGCGACACGCTATCTCGAGAGCATGTCCAAGCAGTTCTCGGGAGTGGAGGCCAAGGTCTTTTTCGAGAACCAGCGCAAGGACGACGGCGCCTACGAGCCCGATGCCAATCTGCGGCTCGCGGAAGCCGGCTGGCTGCACGATTACGGCAAAGGCCAGGTCGCCTACTCCGGGCCGGTGCTCAAGCTGGCACGCTTGG
>JAJFGM010000127.1 GCA_021776145.1 Kiloniellaceae bacterium
GCCGCTGAAACCGCCGAGCTGATGGCCAAGGAAAACGAAGCCAAAGAGCATGGACAGATACCGGGTCCCGAAGAATTGCGCCACCAGGGCACTGGTCAGGGGCACGGTGCCGAGCCACAACAGGCCGATAACCGCGCCAAATACCAAGACGCTTACCGGCGTGACCGGCAAAAGCAGGAACACGAGAAAAATCAGCGCGCGCGCCAAGTACAGCAGGCTGAGCAGGTTCTTTTTCGAATAGTGCATTCCCAGCAGCCCACAGCCGTAGGTGCCGACGATGTTGCTCAGTCCGACCAGGGTCAGGGCGGCCGTGGCGACCCAGGGTGCCTGGCCGAGGTCCTGAAGATAGGCGGGCAGGTGCACGGCCACGAAAGCGAGATGAAAACCACAGACGAAGAAGCCAGCCGTCAGCAAGATGAAACTGCGACTTCGCCTGGCCTCGCCAAGGGCCTCGGCCGCCGTCTGTTCGCTTTCGGCGTTCTGGGCGCCGCGCGACCCGGCCAACCCGGCCGCCAAGGGCACGATCAGCGCCGCCGTGGTCGCCAGAACGAGCAGGCTGAGCTGCCAGCCGAGGCCGCCGAGCAATCCGTGCGCATAGGGTAAGGCGAGGAATTGACCCAGCGATCCACCGACACTGACAATGCCAAGGGCGAGGCTGCGTTTGTCTTCCGGCGCGGCCCGCCCGGCGGCGCCGAGGACCACGGTGAAGCCGGCTCCACCGAGACCCAATCCGATCAAGACTCCGCCCAGTAATAGCTGTTCGCCGCTGCCGCTCGCGGTCAGGCAAAGCAAGCCGGCGGCGTACAACAAGCCGCCCAGCGCCGCGACCTTTCCGGGCCCGTGACGGTCGGCCAGAAGACCGGCAAAGGGTGCTGAAAATCCCCAGACCAGGTTCATCAGCCCCAGGCCGAGCGCGAAGGTGCCGCGGCCAAGACCGAGGTCGATGCTGACCGGGGCCAGGAACAGGCCCAGACTCTGGCGCAACCCCATGGACAGAGCCATGACGGCGGCGCCACAGCAAAGCAGGATGCAAAGGCGAGGGGACATGCGGGTGGCCTCCAATTCGTAATCGGCGGCAAAGAGCGGCACCGCAGGGTCCGCAGGCTAGGGTCGAATTGGCTATCAGAGAAACGAATTATAATGATAGATTAGATCACGAACAGGAATGATGGAGTCTCCATGATCTTGAACCTCGACCTGGATCTATTGCGGGCCTTTCTGGCCGTGGCCGATTGCCGCAACTTCACCCGCGCCGCCGAACGCCTGCACCGCGTCCAGTCGGCGGTCAGCATGCAGGTCAAGCGTCTGGAAGAAATTGTCGGCAAGCGCCTGTTCGAACGCAGCCCGCGGGCCGTCAGCTTGACCGTGGACGGCGAGGTCTTGCTGGACTACGCGCGGCGGATGTTGGCGATCAACGATGCCGCCCTGGCGCAATTGCGCGAACCCGGCGTGGTCGGTTCGGTGCGGCTGGGTACGGCGGACACCGCGTCGATCTTCCTGCCGGGCATCCTTGCCCGCTTCAATCGCGCGCATCCCGCTGTACAGGTCGAGGTGCGCTGCGATCGCAGTTGGAACCTTTTGGATGCACTGGAGGAATCGACACTGGACCTGGCTTTGGTCACACAGAGCTGTGGTCGCCGGGGCGGCCGCAGGCTGCGCCGGGAGCCATTGGTCTGGGCGGCGTCGCGACACCACCGGGTCCATCGTGCCGATCCCCTGCCGGTTGCCCTCTTTGCCCAGGGCTGTGCCTATCGCAAGGCGGCCATGGAGGCCTTGGACGCCTCGGGCCGGGCCTGGCGCATGGCCTACAGCAGCACCAGCCCGAACGGTATTCGCGCGGCTGTCGAATCAGGTTTGGCCGTCGGCGCCCTGGCCAAGAGCACGCTGTCCAAGGACATGATGACGCCGACCCCGGCGGAGGGTTTTCCGACATTGCCGCGCTACGAAATTACTCTATTTGGGGCGGGAGACGCCGACGGGACCGGGAGAATTTCCAACGCGGCCAGCCGGCCAGAAGGTGCGGGCCCCGCCGCGGTGCTCGCCGAGGCTATTGCGGCGGAGTTGGCGACCGTTGAGGTGTCGGCTTAGTCCCTCCTCGGCCCGCCAGTGATTTCGTCGTGGCGCCCGGCCCGGGGTGGCGTAATTTTCACCCCAGTTCAGTTGCGCCCGGCGATCAGGCCGCGGGCGATGACCTGGGCCTGAATCTCGGCGGCGCCCTCGAAGATATTGAGGATGCGGGCGTCACAGAGCACGCGCGAGATCTTGTACTCCTCGGCGTAACCGTTGCCGCCGTGCACCTGCAGTGCGTTATCGGCGTTCGACCAGGCGACACGGGCGGCCAGCAGCTTGGCCATGCCCGCCTCGATATCGCAGCGCCGGTCGGAGTCCTTCTGGCGCGCCGCGAAGTAGGTGAGTTGGCGGGCGATCATGGTCTCGACCGCCATCCAGGCGATCTTGCCGGCGACACGCGGGAAGCGCATTAGCGGCTTGCCGAACTGAATGCGCTCCGCGCCGTAGGCGAGGCCAAGTTCGAGTGCCGACTGGGCGACGCCGACGGCGCGCGCGGCGGTCTGCACGCGGGCCGACTCGAAGGTCGCCATCAGTTGTTTGAAGCCCTCGCCCTCGATGCCGCCAAGAAGGTTCTCGGCCTTGACCTCGAAGCCGTCGAAGCCGAGCTCGTATTCCTTCATGCCGCGATAGCCGAGCACCTTGATTTCGCCGCCGCTCATGCCCGCGGCCGGAAAGGGGTCGCTGTCGCTGCCGCGCGGTTTTTCGGCGATGAACATCGACAGGCCACGGTAGCCCGGCTCGTCGGGATTGGTGCGCGCCAGCAGCGTCATGATGTCGCTGCGCGCGGCGTGGGTGATCCAGGTCTTGTTGCCGGTGATGCGATAGACCTCGCTGCCGTCTTCCTTGCTGACGCGGGTGGCGCGGGTGCGCAGCGATCCCAAGTCGGAACCGGTATTGGGCTCGGTGAAAACGGCAGTCGGCAGCACTTCGCCCGAGGCAATCAGCGGCAGCCACTTTTGCTTCTGCTCGGGCGTGCCGCCAAGGCGGATCAGCTCGGCCGCGATTTCCGAACGCGTGCCGAGCGAGCCCAGCCCGATGTAGCCACGCGACAGCTCTTCGGTGACGACGCACATCGCGGTCTTGCCCATGGCCAGGCCGCCGAACTCCTCCGGCACGGTTAGGCCGAAGACGCCGAGCTCGGACAGCTGCTGGACCACGGCGAGGGGAATCAGCTCGTCCTTCAGATGCCATTGGTGAGCGTCTTCGATGTGATCCTCGGCGATCTTGTGAAACTGGTCGCGGACCATCTCCAGGGTCTCGTCGTCGAGGCCGCTTTCGCCGAAATCGCCAGAATCCCTCCCGCCACCGATCAATTCG
>JAJFGM010000128.1 GCA_021776145.1 Kiloniellaceae bacterium
GCGATTTCACGATCCGAACGGCGCTCGGCCAGCCAGGCCACCATGGCCTTGATATCGTCCAGGGTGACGCTGCCGCCGTCCTCGTAGCGCAGCAGGTTTTCCAACAGCACCTTCAGCGAAAAGGGCAGGCGCGATATGTCACCAAGCGCATCAGCCGCCGCCGGCAAGCTGTAGTAGTCGTAGCTGCTGTTGCCGACGTCGAGGCTGCGGCGCACGTTCAAAGAGTCTTGGCTCATGGGAACCTTCCTTCGGTTGCGGATGGGTCACGCCAGACCGCCTCGCGCCCGGCATGGGGAATCGAGGCCTGGGCGCGCCCCGCGACCGGTTGCGACCATACCGCGGGAATTGCATTTCCAGTCAGAGACTGAATAGTGAATTGTTGGTTAATGGATAGTTAATTTACTCTTCGCGGCGACAAGATCAATACGGCAAGCGCGATCCGCCGATTTACCGTTGACACGACGCGCGGTCGGGGACCCTAAACCGACTTCTTGTCGGGCCAACAATCCGGCCACAGGCCGAGCCATCGCGACGTGAACCTGCGGTCCCCGGCTACGGCGGTTTCGAGATCTTGGGGCCCCGGCATTTAGCAACGCAATAATTAGACGGTTGATTTCGTCGGCGCTCATGGCTTACACCAAACGACCCACGAAAAAAGAAGCACCCGCTAAGTGGGGCGATTTTGGGAGGACGCAGTTTCATGGCGGAGTTGCCGCCGCCGCCGGAAACAGGCGGCGGCCAAACTACAGCCATTCTCCGGGATCATTCGTTGAGCCGGCTCGCCCCGGCGATCGCTGGCGCGCGCGCGTCGCTCTGGCGGCTCCCGGCAGAACCGCCAAATGCGGCTTCTTTGGCGCATGGAGGTCGCGAACGGCGGCAATGTCCTGGCCGCGCGCGCTTCGCGCCAGAGCGCCGGGAAACCGACGAGAAAGTGCCGAGATGACCGACGCTTACAGCAACATCGATACTTGCGATACCTTTCCCAAGCTGCTTCTCCACAACGCCAAGCGATGGCCCGATGGCAAGGCCATCCGCGAAAAGGAGTTCGGCATCTGGCAAAGCCATTCCTGGAGCCAGGTGGCCGACGAGATCCGCGCCCTGGCCTGCGGCCTGGCGGCCATCGGCCTGAAGCGCGGCGACAAGCTCGCCATTGTCGGCGACAATCGGCCACGCCTCTACTGGTCGATGTGCGCGGCACAGGTGATCGGTGCCATCCCAGTGCCGGTCTATCAGGACTCGGTGGCCGACGAGATGGCCTACGTTATCGACCATGCCGAAATCAGCATCGCCATCGTCGAAAACCAGGAACAGGTCGACAAACTTTTTGAAATCAAAGAGCGTTGCGAGAATCTGCGAGATATCGTCTATGACGACGGTCGGGGCATGCGGCGTTACGCGGAGCCCTTTCTGCACGCGTTCGATGAGGTGCAGGAGCAAGGGCGCGCCTATGACAAGGCCAATCCTAATTTTTTCGACGACTCGGTGGCCAATGGCGCGGGATCGCAGACCGCGATCATGCTCTACACCTCAGGCACCACGGGTCGCCCCAAGGGCGTCGTGCTCAGCTTTGACAATGTCATCCGAACGGCCGCCAACGGCGTCGCCTTCGACAGCCTGAACGCGGACGACGAAGTGCTCGCCTACCTTCCCATGGCCTGGGTCGGCGACAACCTCTTTTCCTTTGCTCAAAGCTATGTCACCGGCTTTTGTGTCTCTTGCCCGGAGTCGAGCGATACGGTGATGCTTGACCTGCGCGAGCTGGGCCCGACCTATTTCTTCGCACCGCCCAGCATATTCGAGAACATCCTGACGACGGTGATGATCCGCATGGAGGACGCCAGTCCCCTGAAACGGTCGGTGTTCCATTACTTCATGGACGTGGCCAAACGCTGCGGCATCAAATTGCTCAACGGCGATGCCGTCAGCATCAAGGACCGCCTGCTCTACGGCCTCGGCCAAATCCTCGTCTACGGCCCGCTGAAGAATACGCTCGGATTTTCCCGCATACGTCTGGCCTATACAGCCGGCGAGGCGATCGGCCCCGACATGTTCGACTTCTACCGCTCGCTGGGTATCAACCTGAAGCAGCTCTACGGCAGCACCGAAGCCAGCGTCTACATCACCATCCAGGCGGATGGCGAAATCAAGGCCGACACCGTCGGCAAGGCGGCGCCGGACGTCGAACTGAAAATTGCCGACAACGGCGAAGTGATGTTCCGCAGCCCTGGCGCCTTTGTCGAATACTTCAAGAATCCCGCCGCGACTCGCGAGACCAAGACCGACGACGGCTGGGTGCACACCGGTGACGCCGGTATCCTCGACGCCAGCGGCGAGCTGAAGATCATCGATCGCGCAAAGGACGTCGGTAAACTCAACGACGGCTCGCTGGTGCCGCCAAAATACATCGAAAACAAGCTGAAGTTCTTTTCCGACATCAAGGAAGCCGTCGTATTCGGCCACAACCGCGACTTCTGCGCCGCCTTCATCAACATCGATCTCGTCGCCGTCGGCAGTTGGGCGGAACGCAACAACGTCGCCTACGGCAGCTATCAGGAACTGACAGCAAACCCCGATGTCATCGAATCGATCCGCGGCCACATCGAAAAGGTCAATCGCGACCTGGCGGCGGACGAGAATTTAGCGGGCTCGCAGATCAGGCGCTTCATGGTTCTGCACAAGGAACTCGATGCCGACGACGGCGAACTGACGCGCACCCGCAAGGTGCGCCGCGGTTTCATCGCGGACAAGTACGGCATTCTCATCGAGGCGCTCTACGACGGCAGCACGCACGCCGAAATCGAAACCGAGGTCACTTTCGAAGATGGCCGCAAGGGTGTGGTCAGAGCCGACCTCCAAGTTCTCGACATCGCAACCCAGTCCGCCGAACCGCTTCGCAAAGCCAGCTAGGGCCGAACATGAACGCTGTGACCAGGGAATTCGGCGATACGCTGCTGCAGGTTGACAACATCAGCCTCGCCTTCGGCGGCGTCAAGGCGCTGTCCAATATCTCTTTCGAGATCAAGGAGCACGAGATCCTCGCCATTATCGGGCCCAACGGCGCCGGCAAGACCTCGATGCTCAACGTCATCAACGGCTTTTACCACCCCAACGATGGAACCATCACTTTTCGCGGCGAGGTGCGCCGCCAGATGCGCCCGCATGTCGCCGCCACGCAGGGCATCGCGCGGACCTTCCAGAACGTCGCGCTGTTCCGTGGCATGTCGACCCTGGACAACATCATGACCGGACGCCTGCTGCGGATGAACAGCAATCCCTTCCTGCAGGCCCTACACATCGGGCCGGCGCGCCGCGACGAGATCGCCAATCGCGAGAAATGCGAGAGAATTATCGATTTCCTCGAAATCCAGGCGATCCGCAAGACGCCGGTCGGGCGACTGCCTTACGGTCTGCAAAAGCGCGTCGAGTTGGGACGAGCCTTGGCGATGGAGCCGACGCTTCTGCTGCTCGACGAGCCGATGGCCGGCATGAACGTCGAGGAAAAGGAAGACATGTCACGCTTCGTTCTCGACGTGAACGACGAATTCGGTACGACCATCGCCTTGATCGAGCACGACATGGGTGTCGTCATGGACATCTCGGACCGGATCGTGGTGCTCGACTACGGCCGTAAGCTGGCGGAGGGCACGCCGGACGATGTGAGCGCCAACCAAAAAGTGATCGACGCCTATCTCGGCGTTCCGCACGATGACTGAGGATCGCACCGTCAGGGAAGTAGGGGAGAGATCGCGTGTTTGACCTGTTTTTCGCGCTCGAAGTGCTGATCGCCGGGCTTTTGTCCGGCGCGATGTACTCGCTGGTCGCCCTCGGCTTCGTGCTGATTTTCAAGGCGTCCGGCGTCTTCAACTTCGCGCAGGGCTCGATGGTTCTCATGGCCGCTCTGACCTTCGTGCGGCTGTGGGAGATGGGAGCGCCGCTGTGGCTCGCCGCCATCGCCACGCTAATCGTCATGATCGTCCTGGCCATTATTGTCGAACGCCTGATTCTGAGAAACCTGGTGAATCAGGCGCCGATCGTCCTTTTCATGGCCACCATCGGGCTCAACTTCTTCATCGAGGGCGCCTCTCAGGGGTTCTGGGACAGCGATGTTCACATGCTCGACCTGGGCATTCCCGATTACGGTCTGGAAGTCGGTGGCATGTTGCTCAGCCCACTGGATCTGGTTGCCGCGGCGACCGTCGCGGCTCTGGTCGGCGCGCTCGCCCTGTTCTTCCAGAAAACCATGATCGGCCGGGCGCTCAGGGCCGTCGCCGACGATCACCAGGCGGCCTTGTCGGTCGGCATTCCGCTGCGCACGATATGGATCATTGTCTGGTCGATCGCCGGCATCGTCGCTTTGGTCGCGGGTATGGTCTGGGGATCGAAACTGGGGGTCCAGTTCTCCATCTCCCTGATCGCCCTGAAGGCCTTGCCGGTGCTCATCCTCGGTGGCTTCACCTCGATCCCGGGCGCCATCATCGGTGGCCTGATCATCGGCGCCGGCGAGAAGCTGGCGGAAGTCTTCATAGGGCCCTTCATTGGGGGTGCCATCGAAAGCTGGTTCCCCTACATGCTTGCCATGGTGTTCCTGCTGTTCCGGCCGCAGGGGCTGTTCGGCGAAAAGATTATCGAGCGGGTGTAGCAGCATGTTTTACAGAGAAGCCGGACAGTTCAAGGAAACCTATAGCGCCGACCAGGCGATCTTCCCGATCGCCCAGGACCGCTGGGGCTTGGCAATTTTTCTCGCCATCGGCCTGATCGCCGTGCCGCTTCTGGCCAACGACTACTGGCTACGCTCGATCCTGACTCCCTTCCTGGTGTTCTCGCTGGCGGCCCTCGGTCTCAACATCCTCACCGGCTATGCCGGCCAGCTGTCCCTGGGCACCGCCGGCTTCATGGCGGTCGGCGCCTTTGCCGCCTTCAATCTGCATGTGCGCGTCCCGGAAATCCCCTTCATCATCGATTTCGTGCTCGCCGGCTTCATCGCCGCCGGCGTCGGAATCCTGTTCGGGCTGCCGAGCCTGCGCATCAAGGGTTTCTATCTGGCGGTGGCGACCCTGGCTGCACAATTTTTCCTGGAGTGGCTCTTCACCCGCGTCAGCTGGTTCACCAACGACAGCACCTCGGGCGTGTTGACGGCGCCGCCGATGATCCTGTTCGGTTACGAATTCGCCAGCGCCCAAAGCCGCTATGTCCTGACCTTCGTCATCGTCGCCATCATGGCACTGGCCGCCAAGAACATGGTGCGCGGCGCTATCGGCCGATCGTGGATGGCGGTGCGCGACATGGACATCGCCGCCGAGATCATCGGTATCAAGATCCTTAATGCCAAGCTCACGGCTTTTGCCGTCAGTTCCTTCTACTGCGGCGTGGCTGGGGCTTTATGGGCCTATGTTTATCTCGGCACCGTCGAGCCGCAGGCCTTCGACATTTTCCGCTCGTTCGAGATCCTCTTCATGGTGATCATCGGCGGCCTCGGCAGCATTCTCGGCTCATTCCTCGGTGCTGCCTTCATCATCTTGCTGCCGATCACCCTCAACAATGCCGGAGTGTTCTTTACTGGCGGTACCCTGTCAGCCTCGACTCTGTCGCACCTGGAATTCATGATCTTCGGTAGCCTGATTATCTTCTTTCTCATCGTCGAGCCGAACGGTTTGGCGCGATTGTGGCAAATTACCAAGGAAAAGCTGCGCCTTTGGCCCTTTCCATACTAGGGCAACCAAAGAATCCGGCCGCGCCGGGAGTTGGCGCGCCCGGAGCAGAGTGTTAGCGTGACAACC
>JAJFGM010000129.1 GCA_021776145.1 Kiloniellaceae bacterium
CGCCTTTATGTCTGCGGCTGGCGTGGCAGCAGAGCGCCATCGCAGAACTCTTGGTACAAGCTGGTCGAAGCGGCCCTGGCCAGCGAGGGTGACGAGGTCGAGTTCGATTTTTGCGCACTTGCCTCCGCGGGCTGGCAGGGCCAGGGCTATCGCTTGTACTCGACCCAGAGCGCCGCCGCGGAATCGCCGGAAGGTGCCGCCAGCGAGATGGAAGGCCATGCCGAGCTGCCGAACTGGGCACGGCGCGTTGCGCCGGCCGAGCCGACGCCGCCGCGCCCGTTGGCACCATCGCGGCCGAGCGCGCCGGAACCGGCGGTGCGTTCGCCGCTGGGCGCCGACGAGGGTCGCCGCTATCGCCGCGGCCGGCTCATTCACCGCCTGCTGCAAAGTCTGCCGGAACTGCCTGGCGAAGCGCAGGCGGCGGCCGCCGCGCGATTTCTGCAGCGGCGCCTGCTCGGCCTAACGGCGGAAGAGCAGAACGAAATCCGCGAAACCACGCTCGCCGTCGTCACCGACGCCCGATTCGCGGCGCTGTTTGGCCCGATGAGCCGGGCCGAGGTGCCCTTGACAGGGGTCATCGGTGGCCGCTTGGGGCCGCAGGTGGTTTCCGGTCAGGTTGACCGCTTGCTGGTCGGGGAAGACCGAATCCTTGCCGTCGATTACAAAACGAATCGACCGGCACCGCAGGAAGAGTCCGAGGTTCCCGCCGTCTATCTGCGGCAGATGGCCGCCTATAGGGCACTTTTGGGTGAAATCTACCCCAGCAGACCCGTCGATTGTCTGCTCTTGTGGACCGACGGTCCGCGCCTGATGCAACTCAGCAATGCTCTGCTTGAGCATCACGCACCTTGACGCTCCACATACCGGCTCCCTACATTCCACTCGAGACAAAACAAAGGGCGAACCAAGAGGTCCCCGGCATTTCAACCGTCACAGGGGTATGACCATGACGACAATGAGTACCAGCGATGGCACCTTCGAGCAGGATGTCCTGCAGGCGCAAGGTCCCGTGCTTGTGGACTTCTGGGCCGAATGGTGTGGCCCTTGCAAAATGATCGCACCGGCGTTGGAGGAAATTGCCACCGAAATGGACGGCCGCGTGACCGTGGCGAAGATCAATATCGACGACAACCCTCAGACGCCGCAGAAATTCGGCGTGCGCGGTATCCCGACCCTGATCCTCTTCAAGGGTGGCGAAGTCGCCGCGACCAAGGTCGGCGCCCTGGCCAAGAATCAGCTTCTGGACTGGGTCGAATCCGTCGTTTGATACGAAAGGACCGGTAAGACTGGCGAAGTTCCCAGTCCGCGTTCCGAGCCGGGTTAGATTCGGGCGTCTGCAATCGCAGGCGCCCGATTGCTATTTCAGCCCCTCGCGGCCCGTGCGGACCAAGAGGGCGTTTGACGCTACCCGTTTTCAGCCAGGATCCTGCCGGCGAGGTACAGCGAGCCGCAGATCAGGATCCGGCCGGGCACCTCTTTCGCCTTGATTTCGGCGACCGCCGCGGCAACGGACTCGGCTGCCCGCGCGGCGAAGCCGGCGGCCTCGGCCTGTTGCGCCGCCGCTGGCGCGGTCAGGCTGTTGGCCTCGCCGGGAATGGCCACCGCCCGCAAACTGGAAGCCCTGGCACCGAGAGGGCGCAGGAAACCCTGTGCGTCCTTGTTGTTCAACATGCCGTAGACCAAATGCAACGGCAGGTCGGACCACTGGCCGAAAGCATCGGCCAGGGCAGCGCCGGCGGCGGCATTGTGACCGCCATCGAGCCATAATTCCCATGGGTCTGTGAGACCCGCGAGCAGCGGCCCGCGGTGCAGGCGCTGCAGACGGCCCGGCCATTCGGCTTCGGCCAGGCCCCGGGCGATGGCGGACTCTTCGATTGCGCCGCCGCCCAGAGCCTCCATGCAGGCGACGGCCAGGCCGGCATTGGCCAGTTGATGCGGTCCCGGCAGGGCCGGCGCCGCGAAGACGCTCCGCCCGGATTTGCCGGAATATTGGAATCCGCCGTCGCAGGGTTCACTACGCCATTCATAGCCGGCGCGCAGAAGCGGGGCGCCGACTTCGGCCGCGCGCCGTTCGATGACAGCCAGGGCTTCTTCCGCTTGCGGCGCTATGACCGCCGGCACGCCGGGTTTCAGGATGCCCGCTTTCTCCGCCGCGATGCTGGCCAGACTGTTGCCGAGAAACTGGACGTGATCGACCGAGATCGCGGTGATCACGCAGAGGCGCGGGTGGGTGGTTACGTTGGTCGCATCGAGGCGCCCGCCGAGCCCGGTTTCCAACAACAGAAGATCGGCCGGCTGCGCCGCGAAGGCGAGGAAGGCAGCGACCGTCGTGACTTCGAAAAAGGTGATCGCTTCTTCGCCATTGACCGTTTCGCAGCGCGCCAGCAGGGCAACGAGGTCGGCTTCGTCGATCAGGCCGTCGACCAGGCGAATTCGCTCATGGAACCGTACGAGGTGCGGCGAGGTATAGGCCTGCACCCGCCAGCCGCCGGCCTCGGCAATGGCGCGCAGGTAGGCAATGAGCGATCCCTTGCCGTTGGTACCGGCAACATGAACCACGGGCGCGAGGTGTCGTTCCGGGTGCCCGAGTTTCGCCAACAGCGCCTCGACACGGTCCAACGATAGGTCGATCAGCTTCGGGTGCAGCCGGCTCAGCCGTTCAAGGACAATGTCGCTGCTCAAGGTTCAGGCGCTGCCAGCGGGCCGCTCGGCATCATTCCGCATCGCCATCGCTGACCTCGGCCGGCGCCGTCTTCGCCGCTTTTGGGCGCTTTTCGTCGCTGGCCGGCAGAGCGACGATGTCGGCGGGTGGTGATTTTCGCATCAAGAGATTCACGATGCGGATCAGGGTATCGCGCAGCTCGGTACGGTGTACGACCATGTCGAGCATGCCGTGTTCCAAGAGGTATTCCGCGCGCTGAAAACCTTCCGGCAAAGTTTCGCGAATGGTCTCCTCGATGACCCGCTTGCCGGCGAACCCGATCACCGCGCCAGGCTCGGCGATGGTAATGTCGCCGAGCATGGCAAAGGAGGCCGAGACACCGCCCGTGGTTGGATCGGTGAGCAGCACCAGGTAAGGCAAGCCCTTTTCCTTGACCAGATCGACGGCGACGATGCTGCGCGGCATCTGCATCAGCGACAGGATACCCTCCTGCATGCGGGCGCCACCCGAAGCCGGAACGACAATCAACGGCGCTTCTTGCAGCACCGCCAAGCGCGCCGCCGCCAAAAGCCCTTCGCCGACCGCGACCCCCATGGAGCCACCCATGAACCCGAAGTCGAAGGCCGCCACCACGGTCGCCTGACCGCCAAGTTGGCCATGCGCCACCAGAATGGCTTCGCCACCACCGCTCTTGCTTTGGGCTTCCTTCAGCCGATCGCCATAGCGCTTGCGGTCGCGGAACTTGAGCGGGTCGATGACCGTGCTCGGCAGTTCGATGGTCTTGAACTCGGCGTCGTCGAAAATGATTTCCAAACGCCGCTGCACCGAAATACGCAGATGGTGGCCGCAGTGCGTGCAGACCCTGAGGCTGGCTTCCAGCTCGCGGTGAAAGATCATCTGCCCGCAACTCGGGCATTTCTCCCAGAGATCGTCCGGCACCTCGCG
>JAJFGM010000130.1 GCA_021776145.1 Kiloniellaceae bacterium
GACGACGAGCCGCGCTCTGAAGACGTGCTCCGTACAGTCATGCATGATTTAACGGACTAGGGCGCTGACTTCTCCGAACACCGCCTGCGAACCAAAATGGACGAGCTGCTCGCTGTGGCGAAAAAGCAGGGGATGAGCGAATACCGCTGGTGCCACGCGCACAGGAAGTTAAAGCGCCGTCCCTCTGGGCGGTGTTTTTTTGCCGGACCGTTGGGCGACTGGACTGGCGTCAGCTTTCCCCAAACACCCGCGCGAAGATGCGGTCGACCTGCTTGGTGTGATAGCCGTCGTCGAAGCAGGCTTCCAGGTCGGACGCGGCGATGCTCCCGGCGACCTCTTCATCGGCCTTGAGTAGGGCGAGAAAGTCGCCTTCGTCGGCCCAGACCTTCATGGCATTGCGTTGCACCGCCTGATAGCTCTCCTCGCGGCTGAGACCGGCCTGGGTCAGGGCCAATAGGACTCGCTGTGAATTCACCAGGCCGCCGAGCTGGGCCAGGTTCCTGGCCATGTTCTCCGGATAGACAGTCAGTTTCTCGATCACGCCGGCCAAGCGGTTGAGGGCAAAGTCGAGGGTGATCGTGGCGTCGGGGCCAAAGAGGCGTTCGACCGAGGAATGCGAGATGTCGCGTTCGTGCCACAGCGTCACATTTTCCAACGCCGGGACAACGGCCGCCCGCACGGCGCGCGCCAGCCCGGTGAGATTCTCGGTGAGGATCGGATTGCGCTTGTGCGGCATCGCCGAGGAGCCCTTTTGGCCCGGTGCGAAGTATTCTTCCGCCTCGCGCACTTCGGTGCGCTGGAGATGACGGATTTCCGTCGCCAGGTTCTCGACCGAACTGGCAATCAAGGCCAGACAAGCAAAAAACGCGGCATGGCGGTCGCGCGGAATGACCTGGGTGGAGATCGGCTCGGGCAGGAGGCCGAGTTTGGCGGCGACGTGTTCCTCGACATAAGGGTCGATGTTGGCAAAAGTCCCGACGGCGCCTGATATGGCGCAGGTCGCGACCTCGCTGCGCGCCGCTTCGAGGCGACGCCGGTTGCGTTTGAAGGCGGCGTAATGGCTGGCCAGCTTCAGGCCGAAGGTCGTCGGTTCGGCGTGGATGCCATGACTGCGGCCCACGCAGACCGTATTCTTGTGCTCGCGCGCGCGCGTCTCGAGCGCCGCCAGCAGACGATCCAGACCGGCAAGCAACAGATCGGCGGCTTGCGTCAACTGCACGGCCAGGCAGGTATCGAGCACGTCCGACGAGGTCATGCCCTGATGGACGAAACGGGCTTCCGGCCCGACGTGTTCGGACAGATTGGTCAGGAATGCAATGACGTCGTGATGGGTTTCGCGCTCGATTTCGTCGATGCGTTCGACTTCGAAGGCGCCGCGCTCCCAAACCGCTTTTGCCGCGCCCTTGGGGATGACGCCGAGTTCGGCCTGCGCATCGCAGGCATGGGCCTCGATTTCGAACCAGATTCGAAATCGGTTCTCGGGTTCCCATATACGCGTCATCTCGGGGCGGCTGTAACGCGGTATCATGCGGTCGATTTCTCCAGACGGTGACTTTGGCTGCGGCAAATCGGGCTAAGAGGGCGCCAAACAAGCCGAGGCGCGGCGGCTTGTCAATGCCGGGTAACGGATCGCTGGCTGCATCACGGCTTCGCCGTGTCTAAAGCGGCGAGTGGGGCGACACTCAACTCCGAAGCGGCTATGCTCGTCACGCGCCAAATCGGCGATCGCGGCTTCGCTACCAGGACCTGCCTTATGTCTGCCAGAAAATCACCGGCCGGAAAAGCATTCAGCGGAAACGCGTCCCGCGGCAAGGCGACGACGGCCAAACAGGGCGATGGCGCGACGCGACGCTCACATCTCTATGCGCGGATTTATGCCCTGGTCTGCGAGATCCCGCCTGGGCAGGTTGCGACCTATGGACAGATCGCGCGCTTGATCGGCTGCACGGCGCGGGTCGCCGGTTTCGCCATGGCCGCGACACCGCCCGGCGGCGATGTCCCCTGGCAACGTGTCATCAACAGCCAGGGCCGAGTCAGTCCCCGCAGCGACGGCAGCGAGGGCCTGCACCAACGCCGGCTACTCGTTTCCGAAGGCGTGTTTTTTGACAAGAGTGGCCGTGTCGACCTGCAAGGCCAAGGTTGGGCCGGGCCCGGCTGGGAATGGCTCGACGAACACGGCTACGATCCGGCGAATCAGTAGGGCGGATACCTGCAAGGCGAATTATTGCAACCTGGGCATGACCAACTGTTCGAAGGCTTCGAGCACGGCGTTGGGGAGGACATGATTGGCGTCGATATAATACTGGCCGCGCGCCAGGCCGTCGGGGCCGCAGGTCACAGCTTGCAGATCGACGAGACCGCAGCCGACGTCTGCGACCTTTCGGCGCAGACTTTGGTTGAAGCGGTTGATGACCTGGGCAAACAGATCACGTTCGTCGCTTGCAACGTGTTTGGTGTCAATGTTGACCAGCGGCGGCGACTGGAACAGCGGCTTTAGACCGCGCTCTGCGGCGGCGTGCAGCATTCTGTCGACATAGGAATTGACCAGTCCGTCCACCGTCTCGTTCATGTCGAGGCCGGGGGTATCGCGGATCATCGGGAAGAGGCCTTCTCGGTAGCGGCAATCGGCCTCGCCGAAGCAGAACATGACATGGCTGCCTTTGGGGATGCGACCGAGGGCGGCATGAAAGGCGCCGTTGTAGGGATTGGCTCCTGCTCCCGCAACGTTGGCGGCCTTGGCACCGAGGACCAGCACCGGCCGGATGCGGCAGGCGATGTCGCCGAGGCCGACCAGAAGATGCGCGGTGGCCAGGCATTGGCTGTCGCCGACGGCATAGAGCTCGGCGTCCTCGACACCGTCTTCCTGATAGATCTCGGGATTGGCGGCGCCGTAATCGAGCAGCGAAGCGACGTAGCGAAGATAAATCGAATAAAACCGCTTGGCCGGTGTGTCCTCGATGGCGGTTTGCAGTTCCAAAGCGCGAGTGATGACCTGGCGGCAGTATTCCAGGCGGCCGGTCTGCCAGCCGAACAGAGCCTGCAGAACCCGCTCCGCAAAGAGTTCCTGTTCGGTTGCGCTGGGCCCTAGGGTCTCAAGTTCGGCGCCGCGGCCCAAGGCCAGCAGGCTCTTGGCCAGAAGGTTGTTCGGGTCTGCTCCCGGCGGCCGTGAGGACCGCGCTTCGGCCATATGAGTGACTGTGTCTTCGAGGCGGCCGTCCTCCCAAGCGAAAACACCTAGCAGTTGATGCGCGCCGAGCAGGTGCGGGTCGTTCTCCAGGCCGCGTCGGCAATGCGCCGCCGCCGCCGCCTTGTCTTGTCGCTGCAGACTGACGAAGGCCATTTTGACGTAGGCGTCGCTCTGTCCGGGACTGACGGCCAGCGAGGTGTGCAGCGCGGCCTCGGCATCGTCCAGGCGACCATAGGCGAAATGGATCTCGGAGAGGCCGTTGTGCGGCGCCGGCGACGCGGGGTCCATTTCGGCGGCACGCTGGAGATATTCGATTGCTGCATCTGGTTGCTGCAGATCCCAGGATATCAGGCCAAGCTGAAGATGGGCCTCGAAATTGTCCGGGCGTTCGCTGCAAATCTGCCGAAAGATATCGGCGGCCTCGGCAAGCCGCCCGGCGTTCTTGAAGTTATCGGCGCGCGCCAGTTCGTCGGTGAGCGATGTCGCGTTATCCATTTTCAACCTCGTCCAAGTTCATCAACCGGGTTCATTTACCGGGTTCATCTGCCGGTATTGACGGTTACGCTGGCAGGCCGACGGGTCCGCTGGCTCGGGGCTTTTAGCCGCCATGCGTGCCGCTGTCCAGCGTCCCACGGCCGCTGTGCGCCTTGCAGCGTTCGACTCCGATATTTCGCGATACCGCCGGTAACTGGGGATTGCGACAGTAACTGGGGATTGCGTTGGAAATACCCAACCGCCTGCATTAGAATAGATAGTTGCAGGGGGGCGACCTCCCGCCAAATCGCATGTGGACGAACCAGAGACAGATCAGAACGCTATTAGTTGACGTGTTGGGGGCTGGTCCGTCGGAATTCGGAGAAATGCCCATGAACGTGCAAGAAATCCTCTCGCGCAAGGGCGCGGAAATCTCGACGATACGTGCCGATTCGACTGTGTCGACCGCCGTTAACCTACTAAAATTAAAGGGTATAGGCGCGCTCGTTG
>JAJFGM010000014.1 GCA_021776145.1 Kiloniellaceae bacterium
GCTCGATGCCAATCGCGCGGATTTCACTCCCTTCTTGCCGGCCAACCGCGCGATCGTCGAACTCAAGTACAACGAGAAGGTATCAAGCTACTTGTTGCAACGCATGAACAGTCTCGGCCTCGTCCAACGGACCTTCTCGAAATATGCCCAGTCGGTCGGAAAACTGATTGTGCACAACAGCTTGAGCTGAGGCGCAATGTCGGTGCCAGGTTCCGGAACAGTCCGGTTTTGCCGCTGCTTTGGGTTTCTGGCCGTTTTCATCGCGACCTTGCTGGTCGCCGAAGGCGGCAACGCCGAGGCGCGCCTGAATGCCGAGGATTTCGGTCTCATAACCGTGGATGCGGCGGCGGCCTTTTTCGGTGCCGAGCGCCTGCCTGCTGGCGCGGAGGGCCGAGGCGGTTATTCCGGACTCCTTGTTTCCGAATCCGGCGATCGCTTGTTGGCGGTCTCCGACCACGGTCATTGGCTTCAGCTTCGGCCGCTTTATCGGAGTGGACGGCTGGCCGGCTTGGGCGAAATCGGCAGCGGACCGTTGCTTGACCTAAGTGGTGTGCCGGTGAGCGAGACGCTGCGCGATGCCGAGGCCCTGGCCGCGGCGCCGGATGGCGGCGTCGTCGTTGCGTTCGAGCGGCAACATCGCTTGTGGCGCTATAAGGACATGGACTCGCCGCGGGACGTCGCGGAGCTCACCGCGCCCGAAGCACTGTCCGACCTGCCGGATAATGCCGGCCTGGAAGCGGCGACGCTACTCTGCGACGGACGTTTGTTGCTCATTGCACAGCGCGCCGCCGAGGCGGCCTCCGCCTGGAGCGGCCATCCCGGGGCATGGCGAACCTTCGACTACCGCTATGACGAGGACTGGCAACCAACGGGGGCCACGACCCTGCCCGATTGTCAGGTTGCCGTGCTCGAACGGCGCAAGACGAAAAAAAAGGACAAAGCGGCGAACGCCCGCATCCTGGTGCTTTCGCGGGAGACCTTGGCGAGCGAGGCCCTGACGCGGCGAGATTGGCGCGCTGGAGAACTGCTGCGCCTGACGCTGCCCAAGCGGCTTGGACAATTTGAGTCGATTGCGGCCAGGCCGGCGGCCGACGGCGGCGCCTGGCTCTATATGCTATCGGATAATGACGCGCGCGAAGATCGCGATTCGGTTTTGCTTCTGCTGCGCTACGACAAGACGGCATTGGACGCGAAGCGATGACGTGTCGCTGCCGGCGCGTGCCATTCTGGTCGCCGACCAGGGTGAAGTAGGTGACGAGTAAAGATTGGAAAAATAAGAAAAAAGGGATGTTGGAGAGATGTCATACCGCCTTCGTAAGACCCTGAAATCGGGCCTATGCCGCGGCACGGCTCTGCTGCTTTTCTGTGCCGCGCTGGACCTTGTCGCATTCGATGTCGCCACACCGGCGGCCGCCAGCGAGGACGCCAAGACGCTGCGCTCCGTCGCCTTGGTGTTTCGCCATGGCGTGATCTCGCCAAAATACACGCCGCCCAAGGTCAAGGCGGAATGGCCGATGGGCTTCAAGCAGCTTACCGCCGTTGGCATGCAGCAGCTCTATGCCGAGGGCCAGGCTCTACGTGCCAAATATGTCGACGACCTGAAACTGGTAAGCGACCGTTATCATGTTTCCGAGGTTTTTGTCCGGGCGAGCAATACGGATCGAGCCCTGCAGAGCGCCCAGATTCTGAGCCTTGGTTTGTTTCCGCTCGGTACAGGTCCCGACCCCTCGGAATACGACAGCAAACTCGAGGCCGCGCCCAGCAAGGCGCTGGCCTTCACGCCGGTCCCCGTGCATTCGGTGGCGCTCACCGAGGACTCTCTCCTGCGTCCCTGGACCGGCCAGGCAAACTGCAGCCGCTACCGCGCCTTTGTGAAGACGCTGGAGACGACCGACAACTACCGTGACAAGGCGGCGGCGCATACGGATTTTCTGATCCGCATGGCCGCGGTGACCGGTGTCAACGAGGGTGCGGCGCCGGCCAGAATCCTTTACCTGGTCAACGAAATCTATGAACCGCTGAGCGCTCTGGTGCAGCATGGTAAGCCGCTGCCGCCGGAAATCTCAAAGGACGACATGCAGTTGCTCTCCGACCTGTCGGATTGGAACTACCATCATCAGTTCCTCGGCAAGGGCGTCGGGCAGGTCACAGGCGGTGTCTTCGCCGGCGAGCTGGTCCGCAACTTTCAAGACGTCGCCAGCGAGGGTCCACGCCGGCGCAAACTCTATCTCTATTCGGCGCACCAGCGCACCTTGCTTGGCATCGAGGCCGCGTTCGGCATCGAGACGCTGCGCACCAAGGGGCCTCACTTCCGCGGCCGCATCGCGTCGCTCGGTTCGCACTATGCCTTCGAGCTGCACGAACCCAGCGTTGGCGAGTTCGCCGTCCGTGCCAGCTTCACATCGTCTGCCGGGAAGATACCCATCGAGGTGCCGGGATGCGGCGGCGAAATGTGCCCCTTGTCGCGTTTCGCCGAAGTCTTGTCCGAGGTCGTGCCCAAGGATTGGCGCCAGGCCTGCGGCGGCTAACGCGATTGCGTCCGATCGGACTGTTCCCTTGCGGGTCGGTCTGATCGGACGTCTCTTCGGGCGGAGCTGCGCCGCTTAATTGATGTCGAGGTCGACGAGATCGGGACGGAGGAAAGCAAAGACCGCACCGCCCGCAACGACCCAACCGGCGAGGTAGAGGAACCAGTGTCCCCGGTCGCTCTCGTAGATGAATGCCATGAAAACCAAGGCGGCCGTTGCGATCGCGAGAAACCCCAGTTGCTTCGAGCCGTGGTCTGGTTTGCTCATGGTCCTATTGGAAGGCCTCGCGGTTAAGCCTTGATGAAGGCCATGCCAAAAGGCCTGAGCCTTACTCGTGTGACCCTGTCTCGTGCTATCACGTGCCCAAAGATACCTTGAGAGTGGCTCGGCCCACCTGAACCCACGCAGTCATATCCTGCGCGAGCGCTTTTTTGGCATCGGCGTGGTGCGGCCATTTTTATGATTCCGCCAATTCTGTGCTCCACGGTTTGG
>JAJFGM010000131.1 GCA_021776145.1 Kiloniellaceae bacterium
GGAAGTAGAGGGCGAGGAACTCGAAGTCGTCCTCCGGTCGGTCGAAGAATTCGAAGTGGTCGGCGCGAAAGGCCTCGAGGCCAACCGCGCCCGACAAGGCCGGATCCTCTTGCCACAACCGCTCGGGAATGGTGCCCCAACGCGCCAGCTCGATGCCGGTCACTCGCAGCCGGCAGCGTGGCTGGCGTTCGGCGTCGTAGACCCTGTAGACGGCGCCGACATGGAGCGCGGTATTGTAGGCGTCCAGGCCTTCGCTCCATTCGAGACGGCGCACCGTCGCCGTTTTGCGACCATCGACGATCTGTTCGATCAGTTCCGATTGGCTCCATTGCATGCGGTGTTCCATGGGGCGGCTCCGGTTTTCACCTGCGTGCAATTGTGTGTCAGCCATAGGGGTGGGCGTCACCGTCGGCCCTGAGCGTGGTTGCCGCCAGCACGCGCTCGCGGATGCATTCCTGCCATTCGCGGCCCGCGCTGTCCTGCCACCACACATTGGCACTGCTGTAGGCGGAGAACTCGTAGGGTTTGATGCCGGGGTTGCGGGTCGGGTGCCATTCCTCCGCCAGGGCCGGGAAAAGCCGCTTCAGCTGGTTTTTGGTGTCGATACGGCCGGGTATCTCGCGCGGGCCCGAGATCTCGACCTCGTCCTCGAACCAGGCCTGCATGCGGCCCCAATAGAAGCCGAGATAGCCTTCCAGGGCGGCGAGCTGCGGATAGGGCCGGGGATAGGTCCAGATGGCGTTTTCCGCCACCGCCTCGCCGACCCTGATGGTCCAGTAGCTGGCGTGGCCCTTGTAGGGGCAATAGGTGTCGCGGTCGGTCGCCTCCAGGTGGGTCATGTCGACGTCGCCCCGCGGCAGGTAGTACATCGGCGCGTGGCCGAGTTCCAACATGACGCGGGCGGCCGAGGAGTCGGCGATGGTGACGCCGCCAAAGGTGGCGCGCACCCGCGCCGGAACGACGTCGAACTCGACCTGGTAGTCGGGGTTGAGTTCCCAGCCGATGGGATCCTGGCTCATCTCATTGGTCTCCTCATTTCAGAAAGATCAGGGTCGCGAGGCCCCACAGCAGCATGAAGAAATGACTGCTTTGGGGCGAGCCTTCTTTGACCCAGTATTGGAACCATTCGCCGCCGACCAGAAACAGGCCCCAGACGCCGGTGAAGCCGCAGACGGCGATCAGCGCGGCGGCGCGCGCCAGGTCGGCGGCCACGAGGCCGGCCGCCGCCGCCAGCAGACCGGCGCAGGCGATCCACAAGAGGCCGGCGACAGTGGCTTCGCAGAGCGCCACGCCGCGAAACAGGCGGGCGATGGTCTTGGGGTCCTGGATCGCCCGATGCTTGTGGTCTTCGTAAATGCCGGGGTCTTCCCTGGCCATCTCCATGGTCACGACGTCGGAGACCGAGCTGAAGTTGGTGCGTGGCCAACGCAGGTTACTGTAGGCGCCGAAGCTCAGCCATGCCGCCTGCAGGGCGACGAGGACAGCCTGGACGATGAGCAAAAGCGGGGCATCGGCGGCGGGAATCATCGGATTTCAGCCTCCTTCCAAGTCTGGCTGCAGGGCCTCGATCTCGTCCGGCGCCATGTCCTTGACCCGGGCCCATTCCCGCGACTTGCCGGAATTGAGCAGGCCCAGGGGGTCGAAACGCTTCTTGGCCGCCAGGTGGCGGTAGTCGGCGTGTTTCATGCCGCCGTCCTCGATGATGCAGGTGTGCGGGTCGGAGACGGGAAAACCCCAGTCCTCGTAGATCGCGATGATCTCATAGAGCCGTTCGTCACTGCTGTAGCGGACCACGGGCAGGTCGATGCCGACCAGTTCGCCGCCGAGGCGAATGAACTCGTGGTGCATCAGGACCTCGTCGCCGAAGACTTCGTTCAGCGCGGCGACCTTTTCGCTGTCCATCGGCGCCGGCACGCGGACCTGCAGGTAGGTCACCGTCTTGTCGACCTTGAGGACCAACAGGGTGGTGTGGTTGAAGGAGAATTCCGACACCGACGGCAGCTCCGCGGCGGTCATTTCGGCCGCGTCGAGGGAAAGCTCTAGACGGCCGCCCGCCGCCGCCGCGATCTCGGCGAAAGTCCCGACGTTCTCGCGCGCGACCAGGCCCAGCAGCAGGTGCCGGCCGGCGCCGAGACGGGTTTCCAACTTCTTGAAAAAAGCGGCAATGCGCGCGTCGACTGTGCTGACCAGCTTGCGGTGCAGGCCGGCGCGCTCGGCAAGCGCCAATCCGGCGTCAAAGGCCGCGGAATAGCTGTCGAAGGAGGCGATGCAGTTGATCCAGTCGCGCGTCGGCACGGTCCGAAGCGTCATGGCGAGAATGATGCCGTTGATGCCCCAGGCGTGATGCACGATATCGATGTCTTCGCCGGTGAGGACCAGTCGGCGCGGCTCGGCTTCCATGGTCAACACCGTCAGATCGACGATATTGCCCTTGTCGCGCAGCATGCCGTGGTCGACCGAGCCGGTGCCGCCGGAGCCGCCGGCGATGAAGCCGCCGATGGTGGCCATGCGCTCGGTCGAGGGATAGATCGGCAGTTCGCGCCCGGCCGCGCGCAGGGACTGGTTGAGCCGGCGAATGTTGCATCCGGCCTGCACCTTTACGAAGTCGGGTCCGATTTCGAGGATTTCGTCGATACGGGTCATCTCGATGATCAGACCGCCGTCGAGCGGCATGGCCTGGCCATAGTTGCCGGTGCCGCCGCCGCGCAGGGTGACCGGAATCCGCCAGGCATGGGCGGTGACGATAACGTGGCCCAATTCCTTCTCGTTCTTCGGACAGGCGACCAAGTCGCCGCAGCAGCCGCTCAACTTTCGCTTCAGCACCGGGCTGTACCAGAAGAAGTCGCGCGACTTCTGCTTGACCAGGGGCGCCTTGTCGATGGTCTCGATATCGCCGAGCGCGGCGGCGAAGGCGGCCCAGTCGATGTCGTTCTTGCCGGACAGGGACATTAAACCTGTTCCTCTTGCGAAATGAATTCACTAAGTGGCCGGCGCCGCGCGCCAGCGACGACGGCGGCGCTGTGTGTCGCCTCGACGAGCAGCAGGTCGCCGAAGGCGGCCTTGTCCAAATCGACCGCTTCGACACCCAAGGCGCGGCGGGCATCCGTCGTGACGGTTGACAGCCAGGGTCCATAGGGCGGGTCGAGGTGGGCGGTCAGGGCGGCGAGCTGCAGGTTGGCCATGGGGTCATGTTTGCCGAGCGGACAGAAGGCGTCGCCGACATTGTCCGAACCGAC
>JAJFGM010000132.1 GCA_021776145.1 Kiloniellaceae bacterium
CCTGACGCGGCGCCTCGAGTTGCGGCTCGACCTGCGCTTCGCGGGTCGCGCCGGGGCGGGGCCGTTCCTGGGCAGCCGTGTCACCGCCGCTTGTCGCCGCCTGAAGCACGCGGCTGGCGCCCCCGGTCATGCGGGCGAACAGGCTCTGGGCCGATTTCCGGCCGCCGGGCGCGGCGCTCGGCACGTCGTTGCGGGCGGCATTGGTCAAGGCCGCTTCGGCAAAGGGTTCGGCCTTGGACTGCTGGCCGGCGCTGACCTCGGGCGACAGCTGCGGCATGACATCCGGCTGCAGCGGCCGTGGCGCGACGAAGCCGCGATGGTCGGACAGGCTTGCTTCGGGCCTGGGCTGCGCCGCGGTCTCGCGCGGCGCGGTCTCGGGTACCGCCGGGACCGGCTCAGCCGGTGCGGCAGCGGCCGTCTCTTGCGATTCCGCCTGTGCCACGGCTTTCTCTTCTTCGAGACGTTCGGCCACTTCCGCCGCTTCGACCATCCCGACCTCCAGCTCGCCATGCTCGATGGCCTCGATCGCAAGGGCCTGCGAGGTCGCGGCGCCGTTGCCGCCAAACAGTCCGCCATCGATCTGCGCCGCCTTGACGCTTGCCGCCGCGAGCGGCGCCTCGATTGGCGCCTCAGGCACCGAGATCGACTTGGTGCCGCCGACCAGACTGAGTGACACCGGCCTTGGCGCGGCGGCCACATCGGCATCGATGCCGGTTGAGACCACGGAAACCCGCATCTTGCCCTCGAAGGAAGGATCGAAGGTCGAGCCAAAGATGATGTTGGCCTCGGGATCCACTTCGTCGCGGATCCGGTTGGCCGCCTCGTCGACCTCGAACAGCGTCAGGTCGAGGCCACCAGTGATGTTGATCAGCACACCCCGGGCGCCCTTCATGGAGACATCGTCGAGCAAGGGGTTGGAAATCGCCGCTTCGGCCGCACCCAGGGCCCGGTTTTCGCCTTCGGCCTCGCCGGTGCCCATCATGGCCTTACCCATTTCCGACATGACCGAGCGAATGTCGGCGAAGTCGAGATTGATGAGGCCGGGATTGACCATCAAATCGGTGACGCCGCGCACGCCCGAGTTCAAGACGTCGTCGGCCATCTTGAAGGCATCGGCGAAGGTCGTCTTCTCGTTGGCAACACGGAAAAGGTTCTGGTTGGGAATGATGATCAGCGTATCGACGTACTGGGTCAGCTCGTTGATGCCGGCCTCGGCCAAGCGCATGCGATGCACGCCCTCGAAATGGAAGGGCTTGGTCACGACCCCGACGGTGAGAATACCCGACTCGCGCGCGGCGCGGGCGATCACCGGTGCCGCTCCGGTCCCAGTGCCACCGCCCATTCCGGCCGTTACGAAGACCATGTTGCAGCCCTCGAGTTCGGAGACGATCTCATCCATCGCCTCTTCCGCCGCGGCGCGCCCAATGTCGGGGCGAGAGCCGGCCCCGAGTCCTTGCGTGATGTTGCGGCCCAGCTGAATGCAGCGATTGCACATCGACCCGGCGATGGCCTGCGCGTCCGAGTTGGCGATAAGGAACTCAACACCATCCAGCTCGGTCTGGATCATATTGTTGACGGCGTTGCCGCCGGCACCGCCGACACCGATTACGGTAATGCGCGGGGAAAGGTCTGGCTGGATCGTAGGTACGTTCAAGTTCAAGGACATGTTTGCCTCCACTGGCCCAAGGAAGTGATATAGCCGCTGCCGCGACCGACTGGCGATGGCACCGAGGAATTCGGGGCCGTTTTTTCCAATGCTTTAAAAATGTTCACGAAACCAATGCCCAAACCGGCCGAACAGGCCAGTGGGCTCCCCCACTTCTGGCCGCAGCTCCTCCGCTGCCGCCATATCCGCTGCAAGGGCGTAATTGAGAAGCCCGGCACAGGTCGAATAGGCGGGCCCGCCGGTCGAATCGGCGAGGCCCGTAACATGGATCGGCCGGCCGATGCGCAGCTGCTTGTCGAGCACGAGCGACCCGAGTTCGCGCACGCCCGGCATCTGACTGGCACCGCCCGTGAGCACGACGCGGCGACCGGCGATCTTGTGGAATCCACTGGCCTCGAGACGCGAGCGCACCAGCTCGAAGGTCTCTTCAAGGCGCGGTTGGACGATGCCGACGAGAAGCGAGCGCGGCACCTGATGGGCTGAATCGTTGTCGTCTTCGCCGACCTGCGGCACGTCGATCATTTCGCGTTCGTCGGCGCTGGCGGCAAGCGCATGGCCATAGAGCGTTTTCATGCGTTCAGCATGCGCCAGGGGTGTTGAAAGGCCGCGCGCCACATCGTTGGTCACATGGCTGCCGCCGACCGGAATGACGTCGGTGAAGATGACATTGCCGTCGTAGAAGACCGCTATGGTGGTCGAACCGCCGCCCATGTCGATGACCGTGACACCAAGATCCATTTCGTCCTCGACCAGACAGGATAGGCCCGAGGCGTAGGGCGACACGACGAACCCGGCGACGTCGAGATGGCATCGCTGGACGCAACTCGTCAGGTTGCGCACAGCGCCCGAGGCAGCGGTGATCAAGTGCATGTCGACGCCGAGCAACTCGCCGAACATGCCGCGCGGGTCGCGGATGCCGCGGTTTCCGTCGATGCTGTAACCGGTCGGGATCGAATGGATCATCTGCCGGCCCTGTTCGTCCTGCGCCAACTGCTGTTCCTTCTGATGGCCCTGTTGCAGGGCCCGGCGCAGATCGATGTCGCGCACCTCGTGACCGTCGATGGAAACTTCGACGCCCAGGGCGCTAGAAGCCGGATAGCCGGCCGAAAGGTTGACGATGACCCGGTCGATGGTGGTGCCGGCCATTTCTTCGGCGGCATGCACGGCGTTGAGCACCGAAGATTCCGCGGCTTCCATTCCGACGATCGCGCAGTTCTTCACGCCACGGCTGGCCTGTTGGCCGATGCCGACGATTGACGGCAAGCGATCCGACCCCTCGCGCGCGATGAAACAGCAGACTTTCGTGCTGCCGACATCCAATGCGGCGGTCAATCCCGACTTACTCATCGCCTTTCTCATACCGGTCTCAGTCCCTGCTCATTTGCTTCATCGTGTCGGGGCGGTTTCCTTGGCCCCAGGAATCGGTCGTTGCGTCAGGTATTCTCGCCACTGCTTTCGCCACCGCTTTCGCCACTGCTTTCGCCACTGCGGCCACTCGGTTCAGCACCCGGCGCGGTCCGCACCACCAGCCGGTCGGGCAGTCGCAGATCGACCATCACCACATCGCGCGACAGCAGGCCGTGCGTGCGCTCGACCTCTGCCAGTTGCGCCCAGGCGGCGGCGACGTCACCTTCCGGCAAGCGCACCGAGATGCCGCCCTGCAATTCGATATTCCAGCGCCGGTCACTGACCCAGACCGATGCGATCACCGACGGCCTGAGGTCGGCTTGGCTTTCGAGCACGGCGATCAACGCGGCGGCCTGTGCCGGCGCACCGGGACCAACGACCAGCGGCAACCGCGCGTGACCGCTGGTATCAACACCCGGGATTACCGTTCCGGTCTCGTCGATGACGTAGACTTGGCCTTCGTGCTGCCACAGAGCCATCGGCTCGCGCTCGCTCAACTGCACGAATATCTCGTCGGGCAAGCGTCGTTCGACGACGCTGGCCCGCACCCAGGGCAAGGCCTCGACCCGCGTTTGGGCGGCCGCCAGATCGAAGGCGAGGATCGGCATGCCGCGTGCGATACCCAAGGATTCGACGATGGCGCTGCGCATCGTCCGGCTACGGCCCTCGACCAGGAGGTCGTCGACTCTCAATCCGGCGTCGGCAGAGATCGCGTAGGCCCAATCGATACCGCGGGCCACTTGCCGCCCGTACCACCCGTCCTGCCACAGCCACGCGCCACCGCCGACAAGCACCAATGCTGTCAGGCCAACACTGGCGAGGCGCAGCGTGCGCCAATTGAGCAGCGCGCGGCGGCGCCGACGCAGGGCGCGTTTCTTCTTGCCGCCGCGCTTGCGCCCGGGAAGCAGACGCTCAGGCACCAGGCGCATGACGAGCCCGCGCAGCCAGCCGCCTTCTCGGCGCTTTGTCTTGCTGACCTTCAGGCGTCGCATGCGGCGTTCTCCACTATCCAGGCACAAAGGTCGGGGAAAGAAATGCCGCGGTAGGCGGCCTGCTCCGGCACCGTACTCATCGAGGTCATGCCAGGCTGGGTGTTGGTCTCCAGGTAGAAGAGTTTGCCGGGGCTGCTCGCAGTGTCGTCATAACGGAAATCGGACCGTGTCACGCCGCGGCAGCCCAGGGCCCGATGCGCCGCGAGGGACGCTTGCATGGCCGCTTCGGTAACCTCGGCCGGCAGGTCGGCGGGGACGATGTGATCGGCATGGCCTTTGGTGTACTTGGCCCGGTAGTCGTAGAAGCCGACCTTGGCGACAATCTCGGTAACGGCGAGCGACTGATCGCCCATCACGCCGACAGTCAACTCGCGGCCGGGAATGTACTCTTCAACAAGCACCTGTTCGCCGGAGACCCACTCCCCGGCGCCGAACAGGGGTTCGTTGTCGCCTTCACGAACGATGCGGACCCCCACCGACGACCCCTCGCCGACCGGCTTGAGGACAAAGGGGCGCTCGATCGGTTCCTTGGCGCGCAGTTCCTCGCGGCTGAGTACGACACCCCTGGGACTGGTCACCCCGGCCATGGCGACGATGCGCTTGGCCATGTCCTTGTTCATCGCCAAGGCCGACGCCATGATGCCGGAGTGGGTGTAGCGCATGTTCATCAGTTCGAGCAGGCCCTGCACGCAACCGTCTTCGCCCCAGCGCCCGTGCAGGGCGTTAAAGACCACATCGGGGCGCGGCTTGAGGGCGGCGATCAAATCCGACAGGTCGCGCCCGACCTCGATCTCGGTGACATCGTAGCCGGCCTGACGCAGAGCCAGCGCGGAAGCCCGGCCACTGTCCATCGAGACCTCGCGCTCGGCCGAGAACCCGCCCAACAATACGGCGACGCGCTTGTTCATGCGCTGCCCCCGTTTCCATCGCCGGAAGTGCTGCCATCGCCGAACGCCTCTGTCGCGGCGACACCGATGCGGCGGATCTCCCACTCTAGGTCGACGCCGCTGGCCGCGAGGACGCGCGCCCGTACCTCTTCGCCCAGGGCTTCCAGGTCGGCGGCGCTGGCCGCGCCCGTGTTGATGAGGAAGTTGCAATGCAGCTCCGACACCATGGCGCCGCCCTGGCGCAGGCCGCGACAACCGGCCGCGTCGATCAACTGCCAGGCCTTGTGACCGGGCGGGTTCTTGAAGGTGCTGCCACCGGTGCGGCTGCGCAGCGGTTGGCTTTCACCGCGCTGGGCACGGATTTCGTCCATGCGGGCAGCAATCTCGTCGCGGTCGCCCGGCCTCGCGGCCAGGCGCGCGGCAACGCAAATCCAGCCTTCCGGCGCGGCCGAACGGCGGTAGGTGAAAGCCAACTCGCCGGCGGTCAAGCTGTGCGGCCGGCCGTCCGGGTCGAGGAATTCGGCCGAGATCAGGACATCCTTCACCTCGCGGCCATAGGCGCCGGCGTTCATGCGCACGGCACCGCCGATGGTCCCCGGCACACCGCAGAGAAACTCGAGCCCGGCAAGGCCCGCCGCGCGCGCCTTGGCGGCAACGTTGGCGTCCAACGCGGCGGCGCCGGCGACGATTTCATCGCCCGCGACCTCGATATCGGCGAAACCGCGCAACAGACGCAGCGTCACCCCGGACACGCCACCGTCGCGCACCAGAAGATTGGAGCCGACGCCGATCACGGTGACCGGCACATCCGCCGGCTTGTCGCGCAGGAATGCCGCCAGGTCGTCACGGTCGGCGGGGCGGAACATTACTTCGGCCGGACCGCCGACTTGGAACCAGGTCGTGCGCGAAAGCGCGACCTGCTCGCTGTAGCGGCCCCGCACCGCCGGCAGGCGGTCGATAAGGGGTTGTGGGGTGGTGGGCTTGGTCATCGCCGTCACCGTCCCGCCCCCGCCGCGTCGCCGGTCGCGTAAAGCTGCTCCAACGCCGCCGGCAACGCGTTCGCCCAGGCCGTGCTGCTGCCAGCGCCGAGGCACACTACGAGGTCGCCCGGTGCGGCGCTGTCGCGAATGACCGCCGGCAAGGCATCGGGACTTTCCAAAGCCGCGGCGTTGCGGTGGCCGCGGGCCCGCAGCCCGGCAACCAGACTGTCCTTGTCAAAGCCTTCGATGGCGTCCTCGCCGGCGGCAAAGACATCGGCGACAATGACCTGGTCGGCATCGTTAAAGCAGGTGCAGAAATCCTCGAAAAGGTCGCGCAGCCGCGTATAGCGGTGCGGCTGGACAACGGCGATGACCCGGCCCTGCGTCGCTTGCCGCGCCGCCGTCAGGACGGCGGTGATCTCGACGGGATGATGGCCGTAGTCGTCGATGACCGTGACACCGTTCACCTCGCCGGTCTTGGTGAAGCGCCGCTTGACGCCGCCAAAGCCCGCCAGAGCGGCGCGGCAAAGCTCGTCGGAGATGCCGATTTCGCGACCCACGACCAATGCCGCCAAGGCGTTTGATACATTGTGATGACCGAGCATCGGCAAGGTGAAACCGTCAATGCGCCTCGCCGCCTCGCCATGGCGTTCGGCAACCACCACGTCGAACACCGAGTGCCCGGCCTCGACGCGCAGGTTCTCGGCGCGAACGTCGGCTTGCGGGCCAAAGCCGTAGGTGACGATGCGGCGGTCCTCGATGCGGCCGATGAGCGACTGCACCGACGGATGGTCGATGCAGAGCACAGCAAAGCCATAGAAGGGGATGTTCTCGACAAAGGCCTCGAAGGCGTCGTGCAGCGCCTCGACCGTGAGATAGAACTCCATGTGCTCGGGATCGACGTTGGTGACCACGGCGATGGTCGCGGGCAGCTTGACGAAGCTGCCGTCGCTTTCATCGGCTTCGACGACCATCCAGTTGCCGCCGCCAAGGCGGGCATTGGTACCGTAGGCGTTGATGATGCCGCCGTTGATCACCGTCGGATCGATGTCGGCGCCGTCGAGTATCGCGGCGACCAGCGAGGTCGTCGTCGTCTTGCCGTGCGTCCCGCCAACCGCGATGGACCACTTCAGCCGCATCAGCTCACCGAGCATTTCGGCGCGCCGGACAACAGGAATCAGACGTTCGCGCGCCGCCAAAATTTCCGGGTTGCTGTTGTCGATCGCCGACGAAACCACCACCACCTTCGCGTCGCCGAGATTCTCGGCCCGGTGGCCGACGGCAACCGCCACGCCAAGACCGCGCAGGCGCTGGACATTGGCATTCTCGGCGATGTCGCTGCCTTGGACCTCGTAGCCCAGGTTCTTGAGGATCTCGGCGATACCGCTCATCCCAATTCCGCCGATGCCGACGAAGTGGATGACGCCGATGTCGAGGGGGATCGTCCTCATGCGGCCGCCTCCTCCCCATTGGCCCCATCGGCCGGACTGATCTCGCCACAGACGACGCCGGCAAGACGGCGAGCGGCGTCGCGATGCGCCGCGGCGTGGGCGCAATGGGCCGCGCGGGTCAACAAGGCGGGAGCGGTGAGCAACGACTGCAGGCGGTCGGCGAGAGTTGCGTCGGTGAGCGCCGACTGCGGCATCAGCCAGCCACCGCCGACCTCGGTAAGCGCCTGTGCGTTCGAAGTCTGGTGATCGTCGGCGGCGGTGGGATAGGGAACCATGATCGCAGGGCGCCCAGCGGCGGCCAATTCGGCCACTGTGGAGGCGCCGGCACGGCTTATGACCAGATGTGCCGCCGCCAGGCGTTCGGGAATATCGCTGATGAAGGGGACGAGGAAATGGCGCACGCCGCAGCTCTCGTAAACAGCGGTGACCTTGTCCAGTTCCTGCCCGGGAACCTGCTGAGTGACCTCCAGGCGTTGGCGCAGCGCCTCGGGCAAACGGGCCACGGCGGCCGGCACCAGGTCGTTGAAGACCTTGGCGCCGAGGCTGCCGCCGACCACCAGAATGCGCAGGCTGTCGTCGGGGCCGGGCACCGCGTAAGGGCGGCGGCCAAGGTCGCTGACGGCGCTGCGCACGGGGTTGCCGGTGACCACCACCTTGGCACGCTCGCGATCGTCGAGCGACTCGACCTTCATGAAAGATGTCGCGATGATATCGGCGCACGGTGCCAGCATGCGGTTGGCGCGCCCCATCACCGAGTTCTGTTCGTGCAGGATCACGCGCAGGCCGAGGTGGCGGCCGGCCAGCACCGTCGGTACCGAGGGATAGCCGCCGAAACCGACAACGGTCTGCGCGCCCGAGCGGCGAACCAAAACGAAAGCCTGAAGATAGCCGACCGCGAGGCGCGTCAGGTTGCGCAACCGCACCCACGGCCCGAGCCCGGTAATGCCGCCGGCGGCAATTGTATGGGTTTCGATCGGCGGCAGATCGGGTCCAAATCCGCCACCACGGCGATCGGTGACCAGCACGACCTCGATGCCACGTTCCAGAAGCTCGCGGGCCAGGGCCTGGGCCGGGAAGGTATGGCCGCCGGTGCCGCCAGCGGCAAGAATGACCTTGCGTGGCGCGCTCACGACTCGCCCCACA
>JAJFGM010000133.1 GCA_021776145.1 Kiloniellaceae bacterium
CGCCTGGCTTGCCGAGGGCGATGAAGCGGACGAGCTCAATGTCCTCCGGCGCAACGTGGACAAGGGGCTGCCCTGCGGCTCGGAGCGATTCGTGGAGAGACTGGAGGCATCAACGGGCCGGGTGCTTCGCTATCGGCCTCGGGGGCGGCCACGTAAAAAGACTCCTGAAAAAGGGTAGCGTCCCCTTTTAACCCCCTTTATCCCTCCCTTTATCCCTTTTCCTAACCCCCGCCCAATTGGAGATCTGCTGTGCCGCCGTCGGCTTGCGGTAGCGTCGACAGATAGCTGGTAGTGCCGACAAGTGCTAGAATGCGCGCCATGCAAAAGCTCGCACGCTTGGCGGTTTCGAAACTGCTCGATCTGCTGTGGTGGGTCGTCATGCTGGCCGCGCTGTCGGTATCTTTGCTTAGCATGGCGGGCGCTCTCTGCGCGGTGTATTACGTATCGCTCAGGATAGGGGACCTCATTTTCGACAGGGTGTTGTATACGCAGGGAACCGCGGTGGTCATCTTCTTCGGGCTATTTTGCTTTTTCCGGCAATACGATATGGAACCCCTGGTCGGCGGCATCATGAATTGGTGCCGCGACCGAATGGATCCGCTTCAGCACTTGGCCGACGACTTCCGCAGATAGACTCCGCCGCGAACTCCTGTGCTATCCACGGCGTCCGGTTGTGCGCCCAATCGGGGATGTGGTAGATGAAGGCGAGGACGGACCGACGGCGAATGGCGGAGGGAGGGGGAGAAAGTTCGAACTCTTCCTCCTACGCCAAGGCTTCGGAGGACACTCCTAGCTCTACCGACTTCGGGCGACTTACTGGCGTAAGCCACCCGAAGCTCGAAGAGCGTAGGGTGGCGGATGGGGTGGGATTCGAACCCACGAGACGCTCTCACGCCTGCCGGTTTTCAAGACCGGTCCCTTCAACCGCTCGGGCACCCATCCGTGTAGATATATCGACGGCTTAACTTGCGAGCCTGACCCCTGACCGAGCGATTGGGACACAGTTTCGACACCAACCTTTTCACCATGGCCTTTTTAGCCTGTCGGCGCGGCGTGCGAAAGTGGCCATAGCGGGAGGGGGAGGACACAGCCCGGAAGGCTACCTGTCGACCTTCAACGAACTGTCGATGCGCGCCGTCGCGTGCGCCTGTCAAGCGGTACCGCAAGAAGTTGCGGGCATGGGCCAGATTGTGCTTCAGTTGCTGTTATGGACATCGTGCAACGTCAACGTTTGCCCCGATGGCTGCAAGATTTGCGGCGTGGACCCGCTGCCAGGCGCTCGGTGATGGGCGTGGTGGTTGCGGCGAGCTTGTGGATTTCTGTCTACGTGAGCGCGGCCTTTCCGGCAGTCGCCCGCGAATGGCAGGAGATCGAGTCCAGGGACGCGGGGCTCGAGCTGCGGCTCGGTTGGGACTGGGTTGCGGCCGATCGCGGGAAGTTTTGGCAGTCATGGACAACAGGCTACGAAGTTCAAGACACGGCGGCGGCTTGGACCAAGCACCAAAACTGGAAACTGGAGCTTCTTGTGCGGCGCCTTGCTCCCGGCCTGTACTGGAAACAAGAAAAGAAGATCTCAAGGGATTTTCTTCGCAACTGGGACTTTCTCAAGGTCAATGGCGTTCGCGACCTCAAGTATATCGACTGCGACGCCCTCAGCTGCGCGCAATTCCGGGCCTACACCATGTATTGCGTTGGCTTCAACTTCACGACTGGCCCCACTGGGTTCCGGCAATCGGGGGACCGCGGTTCGCATGTTGTGTACGGGTATTTTTGCGCACCCGACGGCAGCGCTAAGCGAGAGCTCGAAAACATACTCGCGGCCATCCGGATCTCGAAATGACGCGGTACGGAGCCTTGGTTTCGGTGTGGTTTCGGTGACAGTGCAGCTGACTTAGATTTGTGGGGTGGATTCCACATGGAAGTGCACCAATGAATCCGTCAAATATGTGCACCGCCACCGTAATTTCACCGTAATTTTCTCGGTCCTGATCCGCGAGCAGACGTATCCTGCTCATTGACCAATTTCGCCAAGCGCGGTTTGGATACGCGGCAAGGCATTGGCCAGACCAACTTGTTCCGCTTGATTCTTCAGCTCGTAGAGGGTTTCGATGGCCTTTTCGCGGTCATTGCCCTGGCAAAGATCGCGCAGGGCTTGGGCGCGGGCAATACGAAAGTCGGACCACGGAAGAGGTTCGGCACGGGTATAGTTCGCCAGAGCATCGCACGCCCTTTGCAGCAATTCCCAATCGCCTCTTTCCAGCCCGACTTCAATGATGTCGCGGTGGAAGAACATGTGGTTATGGCTCACCGCCCCTTCGGACAGGATGCGCAAGCCTTCGTCGATCGCCCAATTCTGACGCGCTTCATCCGGCGATGAGCCAGCGATGATACCAAGGCAATAGGGGCCGGCGAATTCTTCAAAGTGGTTTTCGACGATCAGAGTCCATGCGTCGCCAGCCACCTCGGCGGCTTCATCAACCTGGCCCATTTCAAGATATGCCTTCGACCGATGGTTAAGCGTATAGGCGGAAAATGCGTCCAAGCCGAACTCGCGGGACATATCAAAAGCAATTTGGTTAATCTCCAACGACTCCTCGAATAAACCCTCTTCAATCAGTAAAGTTGCCAGTGACGATCTACCGAGGATTTCCGATCGGTAATCACCGATCGTCGACGCTAGCTCCAACGCTTCTTCGAACATCTCTTGTCCGGTTACAAACTCGAGGGCATACAATTTAGTGAGACCCAGCATCGAAAGATTTGCGGAGACGATACTCGTCAAATTATTTTCTTTTGCGAGATTTATGCAGCGTTCGAACATTTGACCGGCGCTCAACATTCGTCCGCGCAGGTAGTGGGCGTCCGCCAGCCCACTATAGGCACGGGCTTGAGCTTCGGCGGATCCGCATTCGCGGCCGTAATGCAGGGCATTCTCGTGCGCGGCCATGCACTTGTCGATTTCGCCCAGGGGGAAGTACAAGTTGCCCTTCAGGCCATGAACACGCGCGAGAGATTCGGCCGATCCGATTGCCTCAGCAGCGGTATCCGCAGCCGATAGGCATTCCAAGCCATCGCGGTATCGGCCTCGGATCCGCAGGCCCTCGGCCAGGCCGATGTTGGAGCGGCATGATTGATCATCCCCGATCGCCGTCTGCAGGGCATTTTCAAAAACAGTGATGGACAGATCCACCTGACCTAATTCTCGCAATAGGTCACCATGGATGCACACAAGATCGAAGCGAACTTCCGGCGAGGTGTCCAGTTCCAGGGCGCGCTCCACAAGCCGCCGCGCTCGTTCATGGCGGCGTTTTT
>JAJFGM010000134.1 GCA_021776145.1 Kiloniellaceae bacterium
TGTCGGAACCCTGTCCGGGCTCCTATTTCAGATTGCGGCAGCGGCCTCGCAAGCGACGTCCGATACAGGCGTCTATGTCGAGTTTCGCGAGAGCGACCTGCCGGACGCGCCGGTGGTGGACCGCTGGCGGCTGTACGGCGCCAGTCATGCCCTGGTCATCGGCATTGACAACTACAGCGAGGGTTGGCCGCGCCTGTCGAACGCCATCAAGGACGCCAAGCTGGTGGCTGATGAACTGCGGCAACAAGGCTTCGACGTCGTACTTCTAACCGATGTGACGGGAACGCAGCTGCGCGAATCGTTGCGCCGGTTCTTCGCCTTCAAAGGCAAAGACCCGCAAGCGCGGCTGTTCGTCTGGTTCGCCGGTCACGGGCACACGAAGAATGGCGAGGGCTATCTGGTGCCCGCTGACGCGCCGCTGCCGGGGAGTCCAGAGTTCAACTATACCGCGCTTCACATGGGCGACGTCGGCTCGATGGTCAGGATCGCCGAGTCCAAACACGTGCTGGCGGTGTTCGACAGCTGCTTTGCCGGCACGATCTTCGGCAGCCAGCGGTCGCGGCCGCCGACGGCGATCACCGCGGCGGTGAAGCGACCGGTGCGCCAGTTCCTGACCTCCGGCGACGCCGAGCAGAAGGTTTCGGACGATGGCACCTTCCGCACCCTATTCTTGCGCGCGCTTCGCGGCGAGGAGACGGCGGACGCCAACCGCGACGGTTACCTGACCGGCACCGAGCTGAGCTTCTACCTGGAGGATCGGGTGATCAACCTGAGCCAGGGCATCCAGACGCCGCGCGGCGGCAAACTGCGCGACCCGAAGTTCGACCAGGGCGATTTCGTGTTTCTGCTGCCCAAGGCGCCGGCCGCGCCGCTTGCCGAGACCGTGGCCACTCTTGCCGTGGCGGGGTCGAATGAAACAAGTCAGCAGACTCTCGACCTGACATTCTGGAAATCCATCGAGGATAGCGACAATCCGGCTGCCTTGGAGGCCTATTTGGAACGCTTTCCGGACGGCACGTTCAGCGGTTTGGCACAGGTCAAGCTGGCGGAGATCAGAAGACAGCAGAAAATCGCCGCATTGCCGCCGCCGCCCGCGCCGGTTCCCGAGATCGCCAACCCCAAGACCGATGAGAAGAATCAAATCCGATACGCCCTCAAGACTTCCAACGTGCGTGCGGGTCCTGGTACCGAGTACGCGAAGATCGGCCGTCTGCAGCCTGGCGATCGCGTCGACGTAAAGGAAATGCCCGAAAGCGGCGACTGGTATCGCGTGGGTCTGTTCGATGGCAGACAAGGTTTCGTATTCGGCAAACTTCTTGGAACTAGCGCTCCTCGGATGGCCGATGAACCGGCGCGCCGGCAAGCTGCCAGCACTGTCCCGCAAACCGTTGGCGAAGCTTTGGCTCAAGCCCAAAAGACGTATTTCTACGGCTGCTGGGAGACCGTTTGGGCCAACGGGTCGGGGTCACGGGAACTTTGTCTCTGGTCGGATAGGGCAACCCAGGTGAACCAATACTTCGATACCCAGGACGCCTCCAACAATCAAACCTGTCGGAACGAGGGTGCCTGGTGGATCGCCGAAAGCCGCCTCGTGATCCAGCTGTCGCCCAAAGAGCGGGGCTGTAATACCGGCCAATACGCGTTGCGCGGCGAAATCGACTGCGAGGTCGGCGGCCAGGCCACGCTGTCTTGTACCCTGCGCGACATTGAAGACAACGGGAAACTACGGAACGAACTCTCCAGGACCTTCTCACGCACTTAGCCTGTAGAGCTCAACACCCGACGGGGCGTTGCCAGACTAAATCGGCTTGAGCCGTGTCTGGTGTAGGCTTGGTCACCTGCATCGCAGGTATGATCTCGACCTATCCCACCCTCTTGGCCGTCCATTGTCCGCGACAAACCGAGACTTGGGAACCACCGGAAAAACCCACGTCAGTGTAGGAACCGTCTATGGTAAGGCCGTAAGATCCGGGTATGAAGACGTCTTCAAACTCGCCATTCTCATCAAGATCCGTTTCGAATTCGAAGCGCGCGCCGGTGTCAATGACCAGTCCCACAAGGTGAAGCCCTTTGACTGTGAGAGTCACAGCAAGGGTCGGACAATCGTCCATGCCAGAGAGGTAGATCTTGCCCTCGTACTCACCGTCAAAAGGACTGTCTTGGGCCGCGCTCAAACCTTCCGGATTGTTATCCCCTGGTTTCTCCTCGCTCAGCAAGGGCGCGTAAACATAACCTTCGCCGCCCTCCGCCAGCACCACGCGCAACCATTTGCCCTCCGCCGCACGGCCTGTCACCTCGACCTCGTCCCCCACGGACAGGCGAGCGACCTTGTCGTAGGATGTCCCGGGACCGCCGCGCACGTTCGCACGCTTCAACGTGTAGTAAACGGACGCAAGCTCGGTGACGTCGAACCCGGGCAGTGGATCCGGCTCGGCGTCTGTGGGCGGCAGAGCCGCGAGCTGGTTCAGCTCCTCAACGCGCACCTTGGCTATGCCGCTGAAAGCCCCCTCGGGATAGCGCGATAGATAGGTCTTGAACATCACCGGATTGCCGCTGTCCTTGATCGTGTCCCAGAAGGCCAGCTCGAAAGCCGCATCCTCGCTGGACTTGACCGCCTTGGGCGCGGTTTTGGCGCCCGGCGCGGCAGGTGCATCGGGCATCAGGAAGACGAAGTCGCCCTGGTCGAACTTCGGAGCGCGCAGCTTGCCGCCGCGCGGCGTCTGGATCC
>JAJFGM010000135.1 GCA_021776145.1 Kiloniellaceae bacterium
CCCGGGGCCCTGGTCGTGCCCTACGGCACCATGTCGGCGGTCGAACTCAGCCTGACCGATGTCATGGACAAGATGGTCGTCGACGATTGGGGGCAATGCAAAGGCGGCCCCTTCGGCAGCCTGCGGGCGCACGTCGAGGCCGGCAAGCTCTCGGCCGACACCCTGCATGCGGAACTCTGCCAAATCGTCGTCGGGCAAAAGGAAGGCCGTACCAGCGACGACGAAAACATTCTTTTCTGGCATCGTGGCCTGTCGCTGTCCGACATTGCCCTGGGCGCGGCGATGCTCGACAAGGCGCGGCGTATAGGCATCGGGCAGGCGCTGCGTTACGCTTGACCACGAGAGGGTGCGCCCCCTGATTCGGCTCGGCGTGGCGAGGTAGCGAGGGAATTTCATGTCGGACGTCGCGCGGTTCTATGACGATTTGAGTGTGCACTATCACCTGCTTTTCGGCGACTGGGACGAGTCCATCGTTTGGCAGGGCGAAATCGTGCAGCGCGTCATCGACGACTTGATGGGAAGCGGTGCCAAACGCATTCTCGACGCGGGGTGCGGCATTGGCACCCAGGCCCTGGGTCTGGCCGGTCTCGGTCACCAGGTCAGCGGCAGCGACCTCAGCCCGTCGGCCATCGCCCGCGCCAAGCGCGAAGCCGAGCGGCTGGGCCGGAAGATCGCCTTCACGGTCGCTGATTTCAGGGTGCTATCGGGATATTTCTCCGGCCCCTTCGAGATCGCCATGGTCCTCGACAATGCGCTGCCGCATCTCAGCAGCGATGAAGATCTCGCCGCCGCGCTGAGCGAGATCGCCAGCCTCTTGGCCCCCGGCGGCGTTTTCCTAGCCAGCATTCGCGACTATGACCGCCTGCTTGTCGAACGGCCGCGCGCCACCACGCCACAGGTTTTCGATGACGACGAGGGCCGCCGCGTGGTGTTCCAGGTCTGGGATTGGCGTAAGGACGGCAGCGCTTACCAGGTTCAGCAGTACATTCTGCGGCACGATGGTGGATCGAACGACCGCGCGCCTGCGGAGAGTCTGGTTTTCTCGACGAGCTATTGGCCGATTACACGTGCCCGCCTCGATGGCTTGCTGCTCGGCGCTGGTTTTGAAGGGCCGTGCTGGTTGATGCCCGAGGAAAGCGGATTTTACCAACCCCTTGTGACCGCCCGTTTGCCCTTGATTCGGGCGTGAGAGCGGGCCGGGAGCAAGCTCAGTTTAGAATACCTCACTCAGCGCAAATTTATTTCAGTTCGTTGGACGGTTTGTTTCACTTACTAAGTTTGCGGTTTGAACCCGCATTGGGAAATTGGAGGCCAGATGGCAAGAGAGCGCGCGAGGCGGCGTAACCGCAAGACGGCGGGCGAAGCAAGTTTGGCCCAGTTGCCCTGGCGCCGCGTGGAGAATCCCTACAGTCCGATCGAGGTTCTCGACGAGGACGGTTTAACCGCCATTTGCGACACCGCCTTTTCGATCCTCGAGGAAATCGGCATGGATTTCCTACATCCCGAAGCCTTGGCTCTATTGAAGGGCGCCGGGGCCGACGTTACGCCGGGAACGGAGCGGGTTCGGTTCGGCCGCGAATTTCTCAAGGAGGCGCTTGCAACGGCGCCGTCGAACTTCAAGCTGCACGCGCGCAATGCCCGGCACGATCTCGATATCGGCGGCAATGCGATGTGCTTTACCGCGGTCGCCAGCGCCCCCAACTGCTCGGATCTCGATGCTGGACGGCGTCCCGGCAACCATCAGGACTACCGCAATTTTCTCCGCCTCAGCCAGTCCCTCAATATCGTCCACCTGAACGGCGGTTATCCCGTCGAACCGGTCGATCTGCCGCCGGCGACGCGTCACCTGGAATGCCTGAGAGACTTGGTGACACTGACCGACAAGGCCTTTCACGCCTATTCCCTTGGCCGCCAGAGAATTCTCGACGCGCTCGAGATCACCCGCATCGCGCACGGCCTGAGCCAAGCCGAGCTGCGCGATCGGCCTAGCCTCTTCACCATCGTCAACACCTCGTCGCCGTTGCGTCTCGATGGGCCGATGATCGAAGGCCTTATCAGCATGGCCGAGGCCAATCAGATCGTCGTCATCACGCCCTTCACGCTGTCCGGCGCCATGAGCCCGGCGACGCTGGCGGGCGCTTTGGCGCAGCAGCACGCCGAAGCCATGGCCGGACTGGCATTGACGCAGATCGCCAATCCCGGCGCGCCGGTGATCTATGGTGGGTTCACCTCGAACGTCGATATGAAATCCGGCGCGCCGGCCTTCGGCACACCGGAGTATACCCGCGCCGCCATGGCCGGCGGACAACTGGCCAGACACCTGGGCGTGCCCTACCGGTCATCGAATGCCAATGCCTCGAACGCCGTCGATGCACAGGCGACTTACGAAAGCGAAATGTCTTTGTGGGGGGCCGTGATGGGGCACGCCAATATGGTCATGCATGCCGCCGGCTGGCTGGAGGGGGGGCTCTGCGCCTCATTCGAGAAGATGATCATCGATGCCGAGCTGCTGCAATCGATGGCGGTGACCTTGGAGCCGATCCGCGTCGATGTGGACACTCTTGGGCTCGACGCCATTCGCGAAGTTGGCCCCGGCGGACATTTCTTCGGTGCTGCCCACACGCTGGAACGCTACGAGACTGCCTTCTATGCGCCCATCCTGTCGGATTGGCGCAACTTCGAGAGTTGGGAAGAAGCGGGGTCACATACAGCGACTCAACGCGCCAACGTCATTTTCAAACAATTGCTGGCGGAGTATCAGCCGCCACCGCTGGACGCCGCACGGGCCGAGGAATTGGACGCCTTCGTCGAACGGCGGACCCGCGAGGGCGGAGCCGACGCGGTTTAGGGACGTTCAGCGATGGGCATCGGAGGAAACCGCAGGCGTCTTTAGCTGCCGACGGCTGCCTGTTGAAGCGGTCCGGGCGGGGGTGTGGGTGACGGTTGCGCCAGCAGCGGGTGCGCGACGGGTTCCTTGGGGTGCAGGAGATAGCGCAGGACCACCGTCGCGTAGTTGTTGAAGCGGTAGCCACCGTTGCGCCTGAGAATCTTGTTTTTGTCGGCGCGGTAGATGGCCGGCAGTCTGTACCAGGCAACGCCGGGAAAGTCGTGGTGGACGACGTGGAAGTTGTTGTTGAGGTAAAGCAGCGACATCAGCGGCCCGCCCTCAACGATCGCGGTGCGCTTTTCCGGATCTTGCTCGGCTTGGTGTTCGAGAAACGAGCGCAATAGAGTGAGCGAAAGCCCGGGATAGGCGAATAGCAGTATGTATTCCACCAACGGGATGCCGCAGACGCCCATGGCCCAGCCTAGCGTCAACGCACAGCCGAAAATGTGCAGGGCCCAGGCCTTGAGGTGTCGGCCGTCGCCACGCAGAAGCAATCCGCCTTCCTGCCAGATGACCTTGAGAGCGCAATTCAGCGGTCCCAGCAGCAGTCGGCCCAGGCTGGTGTTCTGCATTTGCAGGATCGCGCGAATGAATGGCCCGCGTTTGGCCCATTCCCGCGGCGCCAAATAATAGGATTCCGGATCCTCCAGAGGATCCGTGAGATTGGCGATTCGATGATGCATCAGGTGCGAGGTGCGATAGACACGGAACGGCAGCCACAACCAAAGGCTCGGAAGGACAAAGAGCTCATTCACCAGTGGCGATGTCGTCGGATGCCCGTGTACGACCTCGTGCTGCAACGATCCATGCCAGGCGACCAGGAAGCCACCGAATGGCAGCACGATCCACCATGGCAGCGCCGCGTAGTGCCAAGTCAGCAGACCAAAGCCGCCATAGATCGCCATGGCAATCATGGCGGTAGGCCATTCTATGCCGAGCAGTCTTCGTGGGGCTGTTGTTGCGATCATTCCACCGTTGTCTCAGAGCCGCATGATTGCGTCCGCCGCTTGACCCTTTGGCTGAGGGTTTGCTTATAATGACGATAAGGGGGGGCAACGCGGATAACAACGGTACAATGTGTATATTGCGTTGATGCTGGTCATAATATATACCGAAATGTGATTTATCGAAGCATATGGGGATTTATATCAACATTCGCGAGAAGGAAGCATTGTGGATCGACGGGAAACGGTTGAGTTGTTTCGCGAACGGCTATCTGAGGTAATCGCTCAAAGCGGTCACAGCCGCTCGGCCTTCGCTGGCCTAGCGGGGCTTGATCGCTCTACCCTGTCCCAGCTCCTGTCGGACGCCAACGACCGCTTGCCGCGAGCCGAGACCATCGCGGCCATAGCGGCGCGGGCAGAGGTATCGGTCGACTGGCTGCTGGGGCTGAGCCAGGAAGCGCAGTCGGCCGGGCTGTTAGCGGAATCCCTCGAGATTTCGGCGGGTGCCGCCTCGCCGGCCGACGAGCGGTTGCGGCGTTGGCAGGCCGAAGCCTTGGGCTACAAAATCCGCTATGTACCGACAACGATCCCGGATCTGTTGAAGACCGAGACGGTGATTGCTTACGAATTCCAGGAACAGGGCCAGGATATTCATGACACCCAGCGCGGCCAGGCGGAAGAGCGTCTGGCCTACAGCCGGCGCCCCGAGACCGATATCGAAGCCTGTGCCTCATTCCAGGCGGTCGAAGAATTCGCGCGCGGGCAGGGCGTGTGGCGTGACCTGGCGATCGAAGAACGCAAGCTGCAGCTGAGTTGGATGATGTCGCTGGTCGACGAGCTCTATCCGACTTTCCGCTGGTTCCTGTTCGACGGCCTCCACCGCTATTCCGCGCCTTACACCATTTTTGGCCCAAAGCGCGCGGCGATATACATGGGCAACATGTATTTCGTCTTCAACGCGACCGAGCACATCCGAGTTTTGACTCGGCACTTCGACGATTTGATCCGCGCCGCCGTCGTGCAGCCGCCGGATGTCCTGCCATTTCTTGAAGGCCTTTTGCGCGAGATCGATGGTTAGGCATAGGTGGCGGGGAAGGCACGAACAGGCGGCGAAAGAGAGGGAACTGAGAGATGTCGACTGAAGACACAGCTGAGCCGCGCGCTTGTGGAGGTTGCCTATGCGGCGCGGTACGCTACGAAATTCGCGGGTCGTTGCGGGATGTCGTCGCCTGCCACTGCGGTCAATGCCAGCGCACGCATGGCGGCCCCGCGAGCTACAGCAGTGCGGCGAAAAGCGAGATCGCGTTCAACCAGGACAGGGGCCTGACATGGTATCGCTCATCGCAGAAGGCTCGGCGTGGATTCTGCTCGCAATGCGGCGCCAGCCTGTTTTGGGAGCCAATCGGCGGCGATAGCATTTCCGTGACCGCCGGATCGCTCGATCCACCCAGCGGACTTGCGACAAGCGGACATATCTTTGTCTGCGACAAGGGAGACTACTACGAAATCGCCGATGATCTGCCGCAGCGTCCACGCGGGCTTGCGGGCTAGTGCGGATCATATAGTTAGAGCAGAATCCCCGGGTCAATGGATCGCTGCTTGCGATTCCATGTAACCCGGACCTGCTCTCTAGGTTGTCGGTGAAAAGAGGCGCCGCTGGCGTCGGAAGGCGCAACGGCGCGAGAGGAGGAGAGCAAGGGATGCGGATCGCCCATTTGGGTATGTATGACCTTGAGGAACTCAAACCCGAGACCAATGCCTTGTGGGCCGGTATGGCGCGGGCCTTTCGCGCCGAGGGCATAGAAGACGTGCCCGACGCCTTGGGCCGTGGCCGCGCCTTCCACGACGTCTGGCACGACGACGATTTGTTGTTCAGCCAGACTTGCGGCTATCCCTTGATGACGTCCTTGAAGGGGCGTGTGAGTCTTGTCGCCACACCGGTCTATGCCTGTCCCGGGGCAGGTGGTTCGGACTACTGCAGTTTAATCCTCGTGCGCGACGACGACCCGGCTGAAGACCTGCCGGATTTGGCCGGACGCCGCGTCGCTGTCAACGCCGCGGATTCGCAAAGCGGTTACTCGGCGTTACGCTCGAGTTTCGCGCCGCTCGCCCGCGCCGGTCGGTTTTTCGGCGAGGTTCTGACCAGTGGCGGGCACGCCGCTTCGCTGCAAATGGTCGCCGAGGGTGCCGCAGACGTCTGCGCCTGCGACTGTGTCACCTACCACCTGTTGGCTCGCGTGCGCCCCGCGGCGGTGAGCCGGCTGCGGGCTATCGCGCAAAGTCCGTCCGCGCCCTCGCTGCCTTATGTCACCCGTGGTGGGGCTGGGAGGGAGTGTGTCATGCGCCTACGGGCCGGGTTGGCACGGGCCATGGCGGACCCGGATCTGGCCGCGGCGCGCGAAGCGTTGATGATAACCGGTGTCGAGGTCTTGCCCTTGAAGGCCTATGACAGGATCCTGGAGATTGAGGCGGATGCCGTCGGCGTGGGCTATCCGATTGTGGCTTAGCCGGAACCAGTTGTGAATTCGAGAAAATGAAATGGATTGAAAGCCGTGAGTGAACTCTGTGACCGCCAGGCGGTCGAACTGCGGTCGCTGATCGCCGGCAAGGACATAACGCCGCTGGAGCTTCTGGAATCCTGTATTGCCCGCATCGAAGCGGTCAACCCAAGACTCAATGCCATCGTCGCCAGCGACTTCGAGCGCGCCCGCGATGCGGCGCGGGAGGCGGAAGCGGCGGTCATGCGCGGCGACGATCTGGGTCCGCTGCACGGCTTGCCGATCGGCATCAAGGATCTCAACGAAACCGCTGGCCTAAGAACGACCTATGGTTCGGAACTCTTCGCCGACTTCGTGCCGAGCGAGGACGATTGGGTGACGGCCTCGCTCCGCGCCGCCGGCGGTATCATCACCGCAAAGACGAATACCCCGGAATTTGGCGCCGGTGCCAACACGGTCAACAGGGTTTACGGATTTACCGGCAATCCCTTCGACGCCGACCGCATCTGCGGCGGCTCCTCCGGTGGGTCGGCGGTGGCGCTTGCGACCTCGATGTTGCCGCTGGCCAGCGGTTCGGACATGGGTGGTTCGCTGCGGACCCCGGCCGCCTATTGCGGCATCATCGGCTTCCGCGGCTCGCCGGGGCTGGTTCCAAGTCCGGGGCGGATGTTCCCCTGGTCGCCGTTGTCGCAGTCCGGTCCGATGGCGCGCAATATGGCGGATTTACGCCTCATGCATTCCGCCCTGCGCGGTTTCGATCCCAGGGATCCATCCGGTTCGCCGCTGCACGACCCGGCACTGGCCACGGCGGGGCCTTGTGATCTTGGCGGTTTGCGGGTGGCTTTCAGCGAAGATTTGGGGTTCGCGCCGATCGACAACGGAATTCGTGCCACCTTCCGCGCCCGCTGTGACGAAATGCGCGGTCTGTTCGCTTCCTGCGAGGCCGTCGAACCCGGTTTGAGCGAAGCCGAGTTCGTCTTCGAAGTGTTGCGCGCCGTCGAGTTTCTTGCCAGCCACAAGGAACTGATCGAGAGTCACCCCGACAAGGTCGGCCCCAACGTCACCGCTAATGTGGAACTCGGTCTGACCTATACGGTCATGGACGTTGCGCGAGCCCATCGATCTCATGGCGAGCTCTATCGCAGCTTCGTCGAATTCATGCGGGGCTACGACGTGATGATCTGTCCGACGGCCTCGGTGCCGCCCTTCGGCAAGGACAAGCTCTACATGGATCGTATCAACGGCGAGGAAATGGCCACTTATATCGGATGGATGGGGATCACCTATGGGCTTACCCTCACGGGCCATCCGATCGTGGTCTTGCCGTGCGGATTGGATGAAACCGGCGCGCCCTTTGGCGTCCAGGTGGTTGGCCATATGAAGCGGGATGCGGAACTGCTGGACATCGCGACGGCCCTCGAGGCGGCCTTGGCCGGGCTACCCGGCTGTGCCCGGCCGCTGCCCGATCTGGCGGCCTTGAGCGCCTGAGCCGGCCGCGACAAAGATGGCCCGCGGCAAGCTCGACGTGTCGCGTGACGACGCGGCGCGCAGCTGGCACCTACTGTTGCTCGTCGCCGCGCAGGCGTAGCGACCACATCAGCCCGACGACCGCGCCCTTGACCTTCGGCAGCAAAAGCAAGGTCAAGGCGAGAGTCAGGGAGGGCCAAACAACCAAGTTCAGCCATAGGGGCGGCGGCGCGTGGCGTTCGACGAGCAGGATCAGGGGGACGACAATGTGGCCGACGATGGCGATGGTGAAATAGGGCGGTATGTCGTCGGCGCGGATCGTGCCGAGCGGCTCTTCGCAGTGCGAGCAGCCCTCGCCGAGCGACAAATAGCCGCTGAAGAATTGCCCCTCTCCGCAGGCCGGGCAGCGGCGTGCAAAGCCGCGCCAAAGAGAGCGAAAAACGGGGCGAGCCGGAGTGTAGGTCATCGGCGGGACAGCTTCTCTATTCTCGAGGGGGTGTGCTTTCTCGCACAGCGGTTAACACGGGAATTGGGCCTTTGTCAGCCGACATCAAGCGGGGTGCGACTGGAGAGCGCACCCTTCACGCGACGGCTCCCGCAATCGAGTCGCCCACGCGACGGCGTCCGGGCCTATTCTCCGGTCCACTCCCAGGGGACCACGAAGTCACCGCGCCAGAGACCGCGACCAGCGGCTTTTGCCAGATCCTCCTGTTCGACGTAGTCGGTCGCATAGTGACGCGCCGCCAGGGCCCAACCCTCTTCCACCAGCCATGCATTGAGTTCCGGGCCACCCTCGCCGCCGAGGTAGCAGATCGCAAAGATATCGCCGTTGGCGCCGCGACCACGCTCGACGCAACTGACCCAATGTCCACCAATTCGGTTGAGCGCCGCCCAGCGTGCTTGCTGGCCACAGTCCCAGATCTTGCCGTCGACATTGCAGGTCTGAGCGGCTTGTGGCGCTTGCAGGCCGTAGAGCTGGATCATCTGGCCCGCCAGTTCGAATCGGTCGGCCTGGACGACGCCTGGCTTCTTGCCGGTGATCTGTGCCTGTACCGGCGTCGTCAAGAGGATTAGGATCGAGATCAGCAGGTATCGCATGCCCGACAGCTTGCCATA
>JAJFGM010000136.1 GCA_021776145.1 Kiloniellaceae bacterium
ATCGAAAGTTGACAAAAGGGCTCGAAGCCCTCGCCGGCGCGGCGCCGAACGGCTGCCACCATTTGACTAGGGGGCCTTGGTCGAGATTTCGACCGGGCGATGAGGATTTAGGAACATGAAGCTCAACCAGCTTTCAGACAATGAGGGTTCGCGCAAGGACCGCAAACGTGTTGGCCGCGGCATCGGCTCGGGCAGCGGCAAGACCGCCGGCGCCGGCATGAAGGGGCAGAAGTCGCGCAGTGGCGTCTCGATCAAGGGATTCGAAGGCGGGCAAATGCCCCTGCATCGGCGCTTGCCTAAACGTGGCTTCAATAACATTTTTGCCAAGGAATACAAGGTAGTAAACCTTGGGTTGTTGCAAACGGCCATCGACGGTGGACGACTCGACGCGAAAAAGCCCGTTGATACGGCCGCCATTGTCGCGGCCGGCCTGGTCAAGTCTCCGCGAGACGGAATCCGCTTGCTTGCAAAAGGCGAGTTGAAGGCCAAAGTGAATGTGACGGTAAGTGGCGCCTCGAAGGCCGCGGTGGCGGCAGTCGAAAAAGCCGGCGGCACGGTCACGCTGGCCGCTTTCAAGGCGGCCAAACCAGCCAAGACGGCCAAGCCAGCCAAGACGGCTGCGACGCCCGGCGCCGACGCTTAGGACAGGACATAGCCGATGGCTTCAGCAGCCGAGCAACTAGCCTCCAGTATGAATTTCGGTGCGCTTGCCAAGGCCACCGAACTGAAGAATCGCATCTGGTTTACGCTCGGCGCCCTGATCGTCTACCGTCTGGGAACTTATATTCCAATCCCCGGCATCGACCCCGTTATGTTGCAGCAGATCTCCGGCCAGTTCACCGGCGGCGTGCTTGGCATGTTCGATGTATTTTCTGGCGGCGCGCTTGGTCGCATGACCATCTTTGCGCTCAACATCATGCCTTATATCTCCGCCTCGATTATCATGCAGTTGCTGACCGCCGTGTCGCCGCAGCTCGAGGCAATGAAGAAGGAAGGCGAATCCGGGCGCAAGAAGATCATTCAGGACACGCGGTACGTGACGGTGCTGTTGGCCGCTGTACAGGCTTATGGCATAGGCGTCGGATTGGAAAGTCTGCAAGCTGGGGGCGGCGGCTCGGCGGTGATCGATCCCGGCCTGTTCTTCCGCGCCACCACGGTCATCACCTTGACCGGCGGCACCATATTCCTGATGTGGCTGGGCGAACAGATCACTCAGCGCGGCGTCGGCAACGGTATTTCGCTGATCATCTTTTCGGGCATCGTCGCCAATCTGCCCCTAGCCTTGGCCGAGGTATTCGAACTCAGTCGAACCGGCCAGATGTCGGTGATTTTCCTGCTGGCGTTGTTGATTATGTCGGTCGGAGTCATCTCCTTCATCGTCTTCGTCGAACGCGCCCAGCGCCGCGTCATCGTGCAGTATCCCAAGCGCCAGGTCGGCAACAAGATGTTCGGCGGCGAAGCCTCGCACCTGCCGATGAAGCTCAATCCTGCTGGTGTTATTCCGCCGATTTTCGCTTCCTCCCTACTGCTCATGCCATTGACCGTAGCGGGATTTTCAGGGGGCGCCGGGCCGGAATGGCTGACCTGGGTGACGGCGACCATGGGTCCGGGACAACCGCTCTATCTTGTTGTCTTTGTTGCGCTGATCGTGTTTTTCGCCTTCTTCTACACCAGCATCGTCTTTAATCCCGACGACACCGCCGACAACCTGAAGAAGCATGGCGGTTTCGTGCCGGGAATTCGCCCCGGCAAAAACACCGCCGCTTACCTGAACCACATCCTGATGCGCTTGACCACCGTCGGTGCGATCTATCTCTCCCTGGTTTGCATTCTGCCGGAAATCCTGCGCGCGCAATACGCGGTGCCGTTCTATTTCGGCGGCACCTCTTTGCTGATCGTGGTTTCGGTCACCATGGATACGGTCGGACAGATCCATTCCCATCTTCTGGCGCACCAGTACGAAGGCTTGATCAAGAAAACCAAGCTCAAAGGGCGGCGTGGATGAACATCAATCTGCTGGGGCCGCCGGGCGCGGGTAAAGGGACACAAGCCAAGCGCCTCGAAGAGCGGTATGGCCTTGTGCAGCTTTCGACTGGCGACATGCTGCGTGCCCTCGTTGCCTCGGGCAGCGAACTGGGGCTGGAAGCCAAGCGCATCATGGATGCCGGGCAGCTGATGTCCGATGACCTCATGGTCGAGATGATTTCCGCGCGTATCGGCGAACCGGACTGTGCCAAGGGCTTCATCCTCGACGGTTTTCCGCGCACCACGCCGCAGGCCGAAGCACTCGACAAGATGCTCGAGGAAAAGGGTCTGCAGTTGGATGCGGTGATTGAAATAGCTGTCGACGACGAGGCGCTTGTAGAGCGTATTACGGGGCGCTATTCCTGCGCCAGATGCGGCGCCGGTTACCATGACGAGTTCCAGCGCCCGAAGGTCGACGGGGTCTGCGATTCCTGCGGCGGCAGCGACTTTAAGCGCCGCGCCGACGACAACGAAGAGACCGTTCGGTCTCGCCTGAAAGCCTACCATGCGCAGACCGCGCCGATTCTGCCCCACTATCGTGACAAGGGCGTTTTGAGTTCGGTAGACGGCATGGCCGATATCGACGAAGTGACGAGGCAACTGGAAAGCGTCTTGGACGGTGGATGACGGTTGACTCGGGGGCGCGCGGTCATATAATCGCGCCTCTCCGGCACTGTCGTGAACCGGACCTTTTTGCTTGTCTCGAAGTTACAATCCAATTCCTGGGCGATGTGCCCGGGATCGTTAAGGAGCTTGCGACGTGGCACGAATTGCTGGCGTCAATATCCCGACGCAAAAGCGGGTGGTCATTGCCCTGACCTACATTCATGGCATCGGACCTGCCAAGGCGACGGAGATATGCGACAAAGTTGGAATTCCTTCCGATCGTCGCGTCAACCAACTGACCGATGACGAAGTCGTGCGCATTCGCGAGGCTATCGATCACGGCTATCGCGTCGAAGGCGACCTGCGTCGCGAAGTGGCGATGAATATCAAGCGCCTCATGGATTTGGGGTGCAATCGAGGTGTGCGGCACCGTAAGGGACTGCCAGTCCGCGGCCAGCGCACCAGCACCAACGCGCGAACCCGCAAGGGTCCCAAGCGCACGGTGCAAGGCAAGAAAAAAGTGGCGAGATAATTTAGGGCGAGCATCAGGCTATGGCCAAACCTCAAGCGCGTTTGCGGCGCCGGGAACGTAAGAACATTACCTCCGGCATCGCGCATGTGAACGCGACCTTCAACAATACGATGATCACCATCACCGATGTGCAGGGGAACACCATCTCCTGGTCGTCGGCCGGCGGTCAGGGCTTCAAGGGTTCCCGCAAATCGACTCCCTACGCGGCGCAGATCGCTGCCGAGGACGCGGGCCGCAAGGCGCAGGAACACGGCGTCCAGACCCTGGAAGTGAACGTCAAGGGACCCGGCTCCGGCCGCGAATCGGCGCTGCGCGCCTTACAGGCGGTCGGTTTCACGATCACCGCTATTCGCGACGTGACGCCGATTCCGCACAACGGCTGTCGGCCGCCAAAACGGCGCCGGGTCTGATGCGGTTCACGGCATGCTGGCGTAGGTTCGCCGGCGGGCCGAGAGAGTAAATTTTGGAACGGCGCCGACCCGCGATCGCGGGCCGGCGCTTATTGGATAGTCCCGGGCCAGTTTCATTCGGAGCAAGTTCTTAGTTCCCGGTCGACTGTTGCCTGAAATTATGCGAGGGCGCTGTGTTACAAAAAAATTGGACCGATCTGATCAAGCCCGGCAAGCTGGACATCCAGCCCGGCCCCGATGCTCATCGATTTGCAAAGGTTGTTGCCGAACCGCTCGAGCGCGGCTTCGGTTTGACGCTTGGCAACGCCTTGCGCCGGATCCTGCTGTCTTCGCTGCAGGGCGCGGCGGTGACCTCGGTGCAGGTCGACGGCGTGCTGCACGAGTTCTCTTCGATACCGGGGGTGCGTGAAGACGTTACCGATATCGTCCTGAACATCAAGTCGATCGCCCTGCGCATGGGCGGCGACGGTCCCAAACGCATGCGGCTGCGGTCCGAGGGACCGGGCGAGGTGACCGCCGGACAGATCGAGACCGGTCATGACATCGAGATCATGAATCCCGGTCTGGTTCTCTGCACCCTCGACGATGGCGCGCGAATCGACATGGAATTGACGGTCGAGCTGGGCAAAGGTTATGTCCCGGCGGCACAGAACCGGCCCGAGGACGCGCCGATCGGTCTGGTGCCGATCGATTCGATCTTCTCGCCGGTGCGCAAGGTGGCCTACAAAGTCGACAACACGCGTGTCGGTCAAGTCACCGATTACGACAAATTGACCATGGATCTCGAGACCAATGGCGCGGTCACGCCGGAAGACGCCGTGGCGTTGGCGGCCCGCATTCTGCAGGACCAACTGCAACTTTTCGTGAATTTCGAGGAGCCGCAGGCCCGGCGCGCCGAAGAGGCGCCGAGCGAGCCGCCATTCAACAAGAACCTGCTGCGCAAGGTCGACGAGTTGGAGCTTTCCGTGCGCTCGGCCAATTGCTTGAAGAACGACAACATCATCTATATCGGCGATCTCGTTCAAAAATCCGAGGCCGAGATGCTGCGCACCCCGAACTTCGGTCGTAAATCCTTGAATGAGATCAAGGAAGTGCTTGCGACCATGGGTCTGCATCTGGGCATGGAGATCCCGAATTGGCCGCCCGAGAACATCGAGGAAATGGCCAAGCGGCTCGACGAGCCGTTTTAGAGTCGACGAGGCCGCTGACGTTTTTTGCGTAGCGGCTGGATAGGCGCGGGAGCAAGCGGCTCCCCATCCGGCGTACAACCGCGGGTCGTTCGCGATCCGAATTGGCGGCGGGGAACTCAACCGGTCTCGTGCGCGAGGCGAAAATGACGAGGAGAAGGCAAAATGCGTCACGGAAATAGCGGCCGCAAACTCAATCGCACCGCCAGCCATCGCAAGGCGATGTTTGCGAATATGGCGGCGGCGTTGATCAAGCATGAGCAGATCAAGACGACTTTGCCGAAAGCCAAGGATCTGCGCCGGGTTGTCGATCGCCTCGTCACGCTCGGCAAGCGCGGCGACCTGCACGCCCGGCGCCAGGCGCTTTCGACGCTGCGTGACAACAAACTCGCCGCCAAGCTGTTCGGCGAATTGGCGGAACGCTACAAGGAACGCCCGGGCGGATACACGCGGGTCCTCAAGGCCGGCTTCCGTTACGGTGACATGGCGCCGATGGCGATCATTGAACTGACCGATCGCAATCCCGAGGCCAAGGGCTTGGACTCCGGTCCGAC
>JAJFGM010000137.1 GCA_021776145.1 Kiloniellaceae bacterium
GGGATAGTTGGGCACGCCCTCGAAGACGATCGTCGTCGCGCCGTTGGCCAGCGGTCCATAGACGATATAGCTGTGGCCGGTGACCCAGCCGACATCGGCGGTGCACCAATAGATATCGCCGTCGTGATAGTCGAAGACGTACTGATGCGTCATCGAGGCAAAGACCATGTAGCCGCCCGTGGTGTGCAGCACGCCTTTGGGTTGGCCCGTCGAGCCCGAGGTGTAGAGGATGAAGAGGGGGTCCTCGGCGTTCATTTCCTCGGCCGGGCAGTCCGCCGAGGCGGCCGCGCAGGCCTCGTGGTACCAGACGTCGCGCCCCTCCTGCCAACCGATGTCGCCGCCGGTGCGTTTGACGACAATTACGGTCTTGACGCCGGGGCAGGCCTCCAGGGCCTTGTCGGTGTTGGCCTTGAGCGGGATCTAGCGGCCGCCGCGCACGCCTTCGTCGGCGGTGATGACGAGGTCGGATTTGCAGTCGAGAATGCGGCCGGCCAGGGAATCCGGCGAGAAGCCGCCAAACACCACCGAATGAATGGCGCCGATGCGGGCGCAGGCCAGCATCGCATAGGTCGCCTCGGGGATCATCGGCATGTAGATGGTGACCCGGTCGCCCTTCTTGCAGCCGCGCGCCTTCATGGCGTTGGCCAGCCGGCATACGGCTTCGTGCGCCTGGCGGTAGCTTATGTGTTGCGAGTCGTTGGGATCGTCGCCCTCGAAGATGATCGCGGTCTGCTCGCCGCGGGTTTCGAGATGGCGGTCGAGGCAGTTGTAGCTGGCGTTGGTGGTGCCGTCGGCATACCACTTTATGTGCACGTCGTCGGGCCCGAAGTCGACATCCTTGACCTTGGTGAAGGGCGTGAACCAGTGGATGCGCTTGCCGTGCTCACCCCAGAAAGCCTCGGGGTCGGAAATCGACTGCTCGTAAAGCTTGAAATAGTCCGCCTCGTTGCACCAGGCTTTTTCCGCCACTTCGGCCGGAACCGGAAAATCGTGAACTTCCCACATGAGCGGAGCCCTCCCTGAGTGGTCGTCTTCTGGCCGGTGTTTCGCGGCACCGCCAGGAACCGGCCGCTTCTGCCTCAATCCAATTGGATTATTTACGCAAACCCGGGCTGAAACAAGCGCCGGACCACCGAAGCCAAAATTTCAGGAACGGCGCAGCACCACCCGATCGTCCGCGTCGAGCGCGACCTTCACCGGCTCCAGGCTGGCGCCGGCGCAGGGGCCGGATACGCAAAAGCCGTCTTCGATTTCGAACAGGGCGCCATGGGTGGAACACAGGATGTAGCCGCCATCGGGGCTGACGAATCCGTCGGGCTGACAATCCAGCGGCGTTCCCATATGCGGGCAGGCGTTGACGTAGCCATAGACCTCGCGGTCTTCGCGAACCACGAAGAGCGAATTCGCGCCCTGCCCGTCGTCAAGGACGAAACCCTTGGCTTCGCCGTCCTCGATCTCATCGAGGTCGCAGAGAACCCGGTCGGCCTTGATCCCGGGGTCCCCCGTGGTTCCTGGATCAGGCGGACCCTTCGAGTCCTCCGCGGTGGTCACGGCTTGGTCTTGCCCATGCCGCAGATGATCTTCCACTCCGCCTTGCCGACCGGCAGCACGGAAAGCCGCGATTGGCGTAGCAGGGCAAGATCATGCAGGCGCGCATCGGCCTTGATGTCGGCCAGGGTTACCGGTTCGACCATTGGCCTGATCGCCTTGATGTCGACCATGCCGAATCGCCCGGACTTGTCGGTCGGGTCGGGGTAATAAAGCTTGACCACCTCGGCAATGCCGACGATGCGTTTTTCCTTCACCGAATGATAGAAGAAGACCAGGTCGCCTAGCTGCATGGCTTTCATGTTGTTGGAGGCCTGATAGTTGCGAACGCCATCCCACTCGGTGCTGCCGGCCTTGACCTGATCGTCCCACGACCAGGCCCCGGGTTCCGTTTTCATCAACCAGTAAGCCATGCATTCCTCCTCGCGGCCTTGCGATTTCCCCAACTCGCCGACTTCAATTACAGTGCGCGCCACGGTGGGGTTCCAGTCGGCGGTGTGTGTCGGACAGACTTGTCAACCGCCTTCGGCCGTTGCCGACGGCGCGACCTTGTTTAGCCGACTTTGCCGTATGGGGAAACCGGCTCCGTATGGGGAAACCGGTGCCGTATGGGAAAACCGGGGCCGGGCGGGAAAATTGCGGAGGCGCGCAATAGTTAGTTCCATCCGGCGCTCGAAATGGGCCTCCCTGACAGTTCTCGCGCTCTGCGAAGTCGCCGCCATGGCCGTATGGTTCTCGGCTTCGGCGGTGGTGCCGTCACTGCTCGAAGCCTATCCGCTCAGCGCCTTCGCCCAGTCACTGTTCACCAGTGCGGTGCAGGCCGGCTTCGTTGTCGGCAGTCTGGCCTCGGCGCTGCTCGGCCTGTCGGACCGGGTTGATCCGCGCCGCTTCTTCATGGTCTCGGCACTGATCGCCGCGCTGGCGAACGCCGCCATCCTGCTGATCGAGCCGACATCCATTTGGGTTTCGCTATTGCGCTTCGTCACCGGTGCCTGCATGGCCGGCGTCTATCCCGTTGGAATGAAGCTGGCTTCGACCTGGGCCAAGGGCGACATGGGCCTGCTGGTCGGTCTGCTGGTCGGCGCCCTGACACTGGGGTCGGCGGCGCCGCATCTCTTCAATGCCTTTGGCGGCCTCGACTGGCGCTTCACCCTGGCGGCGGCTTCGGTCTCCGCCCTTGTCGCGGGCCTGCTGGTCAATCTGGTCGGCCTCGGGCCGATCTTCACCACGGCGCCGAAATTCGACAGCGGTTACGTCTTGTGGGCGTGGAAGATCAAGGCGCTGCGATTGGCCAATCTCGGTTATCTCGGCCATATGTGGGAACTCTATGCCATGTGGGCCTGGATTGGGGTTTTCCTGCAGACCTCGTTTCTGCTCAGCCTGTCGCCCGAACTGGCGACCACGGCGGCGCGGCTGGCGACCTTTGGTGTCATCGGCGTCGGCGCCCTTGGCGCCCTGGCCGGAGGGCTCTTCGCCGACCGTTTGGGACGCACGACCTTGACCATGCTGGCCATGCTGATCAGCGGCGGCTGTGCACTTGCGGTTGGGTTTTTCTTCGGCGGCAACCCGCTGGTGCTGACGGCGATCTGCCTGCTCTGGGGGTTTACCATCGTTGCCGATTCGGCACAGTTCTCGGCCTCTGTCGCCGAGCTGTCGAACCGCGAACTGGTCGGCACCATGCTGACCCTGCAGACATCGCTCGGCTTCACTTTGACCCTTGTCACCATCCACATCATGCCGCATCTCGTCGACTGGCTCGGCTGGCGCTATGCTTTCGCGCCCCTCGCCATCGGACCGTTCCTTGGCGTATGGGCCATGGCCTGCTTGCGGCGTCATCCCGATTCGGTGAAACTTGCCGGCGGTCGGCGCTGAATGCGCCCGCCCTTTGTGCCGTATTTTGACCGCGTCATCTTGACCGCGTCGTTTTTTGGAGGATCTGAACTCATGATGCTGCAGCTGAGCACCTGGCAGGAAGTCGAGGTCTACCTGAAGACCTCACGCACCATCGTCATTCCCGTCGGGTCGACCGAGCAGCATGGCCCGAACGGCTTCATCGGTACCGATGCGCTCTGTCCAGAGGTCCTCGCCAAGGGCGTTGCCGAGGAAACCGGCGCCCTGGTCGCGCCGACCATCTCGGTCGGCATGGCGCAACACCATCTCGGCTTTTCCGGTTCGATCACGCTGCGGCCCTCGACCCTGATGGCGGTGGTCCAGGACACGGTCAACTCGCTCGCGCGGCACGGCTTCGAACGCTTCTATTTCCTCAACGGCCACGGCGGTAACATCGCCACCCTCAGCGCCGCCTTTTCGGAAATCTACGCCGAATCCAGCCTCGGCACCGCCGGCCACAATCGCCCGTCGCTCCGCTGCAAGCTGCGCAACTGGTGGGACGGCAAAGGCATCCAGGCGCTCTCGGCCGAACTCTTCGGCGCCTCGGAAGGTAGTCACGCCACCTGTTCAGAGGTCTCGCTGACCTATTACGCCTACCCCGACCATGTGAAATCGGTGGAGATGACGCCAAAGATCGCGCCGAACGGACCGATCTACGACGCCGACGACTATCGCCGCCGCTTCCCGGACGGCCGCATCGGCTCCGACCCGTCGCTGGCCAGCGTCGAGGCTGGCGAACGCATCTACAAGACCGCTGTCGATGAGCTGTCGCGCGATTACCGCGGCTTCGCCGAGGGAAGTTCCTGACAAGCCAACTTCCGTCGAGCCTTAAAAGACCTTCTTCCAGGGTTTGATCTCGACGCTCTCGAAGAGGCCGGCCTTTTTGTAGGGGTCGCCGTCGGCGAAGGTCTGGGCGGCGGCGCGGTCGGCGAACTCCATCACCAACACGCTGCCGGTCATGGCGCTGCCGTCCTCGCTAAGCGTCGGCCCGGCGGTAACGATCTGCGCGGCGTGCGCCTTCAGATAGGCGACGTGGTCGTCGCGGTTGGCGGCGCGGACCTCTCCGTGTCCGGATTTGTCGGTGCAAATGATGACGAAGTGCATGGCGTTCCTCTGACTGTTTGGCGGTTCGGGTTGCATGGCTCGGTGTCAGCTCCATTCCGAGGTGAAGGGTCGGGACAGCAAGTTCTCGATGGTGCGGTCGATGTCGGCGCCGCGATTGAGCACGGCATCGACGGCCTGTGAAATCGGCATTTCGATGCCCTCTGCGCTGGCCAGGGCGGCGACGGCCGCGCTCGATGGCACACCTTCGGCGACCGAGCTGCGCTTGGCCAGCACGCTGTCGGCGTCCTGACCCTCGCCGAGGGCGACGCCGAAGGAAAAATTGCGCGATTGCATGGCCGAGCAGGTGAGCGTCAGGTCACCGAGCCCGGAGAGGCCCATCAGGGTCTCGGCCAGCCCGCCCTTGGCGCGTGCCAGACGGGCGATTTCGGCCAGGCCGCGGGTGATCAGGGCGGCGCGGGCGTTGTCGCCCAGCTTGCGCCCGGCAATGATGCCGCAGGCAATGGCCAGCACGTTCTTGACCGCGCCACCGACTTCGGCGCCGATCGGGTCGCCGGAAAGATAGGGGCGGAAACTGCGGCTGCCGAGCACGGCTAGAAGCCGGGCGCCGAGGTCGGCGTCGTGGCTGGCCAGGGTCACCGCCGTCGGCAGGCCGGCGCCGACCTCGGCGGCAAAGGTCGGGCCCGAGAGCACGGCCTGTGGCCGTCCCGGCAGGCTCGCCTCGACAACCTCGCTCATCAGGGCGCCGCTGCCGCGTTCGATGCCCTTGGCGCAGATGATCACAGGACAGGCGTCGCTGAGGTGCGGTGCCAGCTGTTGGGCGATGCCACGCAGGTGCTGGGCCGGAACGACCAGCAATAGCGCGTCGTTCGCCGCCGCCTCGGCAAGGTCCGATGTGGCGCGGATCGCCGGGTCGATGGCAACGCCCGGCAGGTAGGAACGGTTCTCGCCGGTCCCGTCTATAGCCTCGGCGATCTCGCGCCGCCGGGCCCACAGCGTGACGTCACGCCCGGCGCGCCGGGCCGCGATTGCCAGGGCTGTTCCCCAGGCACCGCTCCCCAAAACCCCGACCCGCTGCATTGCCATGTTTCAGCGCGCTGTCTCAGCGCCCCCCTTTGCCGCGACGCCGACAACCGACTGTCGCGCACTACAGGAAATAGCTGCTTAGCGGGACAAAGTGAAGGCGAGAGCAATGACCGACCCGTCGCCGCGATAGTAGCTCATCGACTGTAGCAGCCAGGAAGGAAAGACCGCCAGCGCGCCGGCACGTGGCTGCATGGTCTGGCTGATCCCCAGGGTCGCGCCGCCGGGACCGGCAAAGGTCAGATCCGGCGCGTACATCACCGGTGCCGCGCCACGCGGATCCTGAAACTCCAGGGCGCCGCCGAGCGTTGGCTGTGCCGCCGCCCCGCCGTCGTCGACGTAGTAGAGGCCGGACCAGAAGGCGTCGTGGTGGGCATGCGCCTCGACAGCCTGACCCGGACGCTGGACGATGCCGCGGCAGGCCGGGCGCCAATCGACCTCGGCGCGGTTGCCCGCGGCATCGCTGGTCAAGTCGGTGGCCATGCCGCGTGCCGCCTCGATCACCGCCTGAACGGCGGCTGGCCCTTCGTGCAGCAGGTCCCATGGCGAGCGCCAGGCCGCAGTCCCGCCGTCGGCGCCGGATCGGGAGTGACGCTGCAGAAGATAGCTGGCGAGCGTGTCCTTGATCCCCGCCGCCCCGGGCAGCAGTACGACGGACAGCGGGGTGGCGTAGAGCGACAGGCTGCGCACCTGAATGTCGCCGACAGAAGGGGGCGTGGCCGGCATGCAGCTTCTAGTCCCTTTTGCGCGCGAGGTTGAAGGCAATCGAGATGCGCTGCCCTGGGCCGCTGTAGGCCTGAACGGCATGCGGCATCCAGCTGGGAAACAACACCATCATGCCGCTGTGCGGTTGAATCTCGGTCTCGGCCGGGGCCGCGTTACTGCCGTGCGGTTCGCGGTACAA
>JAJFGM010000138.1 GCA_021776145.1 Kiloniellaceae bacterium
CATTGCAATGCAACATAACTGCAATGGCGGTTCTCTGGAGGGGCAAAGGACGGGTCGATGCAGCATATCCTCAAGCGCCTGGACGCGATGCGCGCCCAGGCCCGCGCTGGTGGTGGTGAACGCCGTGTCGGGGCTCAGCACGGAAAGGGCAAGCTGACCGCGCGCGAACGCCTCGATGTGCTTCTCGATGAAGGCTCCTTCGAGGAGTGGGACATGTTCGTTGAGCACCGCTGCAATGAATTCGGCATGGGTGAACAGCGGGTTCCGGGCGATGGCGTGGTCACTGGCCACGGCACGATCAATGGTCGACTGATCTTCGTTTTCAGCCAGGATTTCACGGTATTCGGCGGATCCCTGTCGGAAGCGCACGCTGAGAAGATCTGCAAGGTCATGGACCAGGCCCTACGTGTCGGGGCTCCGGTGATTGGCCTCAACGATTCCGGTGGCGCTCGCATCCAAGAAGGCGTCGCGTCGCTTGGCGGTTATGCCGACGTCTTTCAGCGCAACGTGATGGCCTCTGGGGTCATTCCGCAGATATCGCTGATTATGGGCCCCTGCGCCGGCGGCGCCGTCTATTCGCCGGCCATGACCGACTTTATTTTTATGGTCAAAGACAGCTCCTACTTGTTCGTGACCGGTCCCGAAGTCGTGAAGACCGTCACTCACGAGGATGTCAGCGCCGAAGCCCTGGGCGGTGCGACGACCCACACGACGAAATCCGGCGTTGCCGACCTGGCATTCGAGAACGATATCGAGGCACTTTTGGAGATGCGTCGCTTCATCGATTTCCTGCCGCGGTCGAACCGCGAGGGCTCACCGTCGCGGCCATACGAGGATCCTGGCGACCGCGACGATTTTTCGCTCGATACTCTGGTGCCGGCCGATCCGACCAGGCCCTACGATATGAAGGAACTGATCAACAAGGTTGTTGACGAGGGAGATTTCTTCGAGTTGCAGCCGAACTATGCCGCCAACATCCTTATCGGATTTGGTCGCATCGAGGGCCGTAGTGTTGGTTTTGTCGCCAATCAGCCGATGATTCTAGCCGGATGTCTCGACATCGCGTCTTCGATCAAGGCGGCGCGTTTCGTCCGCTTTTGCGACTGTTTCAACATTCCGATCGTCACCTTCGTCGATGTTCCGGGTTTTTTGCCCGGCACGTCGCAGGAATACAACGGTATCATCAAGCACGGCGCAAAACTTCTCTTTGCCTTCGCCGAGGCCACGGTGCCCAAGGTCACGGTTATCACCCGAAAAGCCTATGGCGGAGCCTATGACGTTATGGCCTCGAAACATCTGCGCGGCGACCTCAACGTCGCTTGGCCGACGTCGGAGATCGCGGTCATGGGACCGAAAGGCGCGGTTGAAATCATCTTCCGCGGAGATATCGGCGATGCCAAGAAGATCGAGGCCCGCACCGACGAGTACCGCGAGCGCTTCGCCAATCCATTCGTCGCCGCGTCGCGCGGCTTCATTGACGATGTCATCATGCCGCACGGAACGCGCCGCCGCGTTGCCCGGGGGTTGCGCATGCTCGCCGATAAACGGCTCGAAAATCCTTGGAAGAAACACGACAACTTGCCGCTTTAGGTGGCCCGCTCTAGGTCTGAGGCTTGGGAGAATCCGTCTTGTTCGACAAGATCCTGATCGCGAACCGTGGCGAAATCGCCTGTCGCATCATTCGCAGCTGTCGTGACCTCGGGGTCAAGACAGTTGCCGTCTATTCCGACGCCGACGCCGGTGCCCTGCATGTCGAGCTTGCCGACGAGGCCATCGCCATTGGCCCCTCCGCCTCGGCCGAGAGTTACCTGGTCATCGACAAGATCGTCCAGGCCTGCAAGGACAGCGGCGCCGAGGCGGTGCATCCCGGGTTCGGCTTCCTCGCCGAAAATCCCGCCTTGGTAGCGGCACTGGCGGCCGAGAACATTGTCTTTATTGGCCCACCGGCCCCGGCGATCGAGGCCATGGGCGATAAGATCACCTCGAAGAAACTCGCCGACGAGGCCGGAGTCAGCACGGTTCCCGGACACATGGGCCTGATCGACGACGCCGACGAGGCCGTCGGCGTTGCCACTTCGATCGGCTACCCGGTGATGATCAAGGCGTCCGCCGGTGGCGGTGGCAAGGGCATGCGAATTGCCCGCAATGACGAGGAGGCACGCGAAGGCTTCCGTTCGGCGCGCAGCGAGGCGAAATCGAGTTTTGGCGACGACCGGATCTTCATCGAAAAGTACATTGAAGAGCCGCGCCACATCGAAATTCAGGTCCTCGGCGACACCCACGGCAATACCTTGCACCTGGGCGAACGGGAATGTTCGATCCAGCGCCGCCATCAGAAGGTCATCGAAGAGGCGCCTTCGCCCTTCATCGACGCGGCGACCCGCGAGGCCATGGGGGCGCAGGCCGTAGCCTTGGCCAAGGTCGTCGACTATTGCTCGGCTGGCACGGTCGAGTTCATCGTCGACCGTGACCGCAAGTTTTATTTCCTTGAGATGAATACCCGCATTCAGGTCGAGCATCCGGTGACTGAACTTGTCACCGGTCTGGATATCGTCGCCTGGATGATCCGCATCGCCGCCGGCGAGAAGCTCGATTTTGGCCAAAGTGATGTGAAGATGGACGGTTGGGCCATCGAATCGCGCGTCTATGCCGAGGATCCCGAGCGTGGATTCCTGCCCTCTATCGGCCGCTTGGTAACCTACCGCGAGCCCGTGCCGCAGGCGGTGGATTCGCTTGGCCCGCCGACCGTG
>JAJFGM010000139.1 GCA_021776145.1 Kiloniellaceae bacterium
GGGGCGTCCGGCCTTAAACTTACCCTGCGGACCTTGAACGCCCAGGAACGGGTTCTCGCGGCCCAGATTATCCAAGCCAATTTGGCGGCCATTGGCGTCACCGTCGAAATCCTACCTCTCGACTCAGGTCCGTTCTGGGAAATGGGGCAGGAAAGCAAGGGCGAAACCTGGAAGGATCTGGAGCTCTGGATCATGCGTTACGGCTCCGGTCCCGATCCTTACGAACCCTTCCAATGGTTCATCCGCGAGCAGGTCGGCATCTGGAACTGGGAGCGCTGGTCATCCGACGAGTTCGAGGAACTCTTCGCCAAGCTTGTCGCCGTGTCGGATCTGGACGAAAGGCACAAGATCGCCATCCGCATGCAGGAAATCATGGAGGATACTGGCGGCTACGTGTGGCTGACCCACGAGCCGGAAGTCTTCATTCACCGAGCCGACATCACGACCCGGTTCGCCCCTTCGGGCGAAATGCAACTGACCTACTTCGAACCGAAGTAACCGGAAAAGTCGCTGCCGGGGTTGCAAGATCCCGGCAGCGCCATTTCCTGGTCGCGTCGCATCATGTGGCTTTACCTCATCAAGCGTCTGGCGCTATCGGTCGTCATCGTGCTGCTGGTGATTCTGGTGCTGTTTTCCATGCTGCACCTGATTCCCGGGGACCCTGTCAGCATCGCCCTGGGTCCCCGCGCCACACCGGAAATTCAAGCCGCCTATGCCGCGAAGATGCATCTCGACAAGCCGCTGGTCTATCAGTTCCTGATTTTCGTCGGCAATGTCCTGCAGGGGGATCTTGGGCGCGACATTTTCTCCGAACGCAGCGTTGCCTTGACCCTTGGCGAGCAGCTTCCCTTCACCCTTATTCTGGTTGTGACGGCACTGGGATGGTCGGCCCTTGTCGGCATCCCGCTGGGCTGCTTTTCGGCGATCCGCCCCAACACCTTGATGGACCGCCTCACCGGCGTGCTTTCGGTCGGCACCATTGCCGTGCCGTCGTTCCTGGTCTCGATTTGGGCGATCCTGGTGTTTTCCATCTCGCTGCGCTGGTTGCCGGTCATCGGCGCCGGCGACGAGGGCGACCTTCTCGATCAGATCACCCACTTAATATTGCCGGCTTTTGCCGTCGGCCTCGGCTGGGTCGGTTATCTCGCCCGCATGGTCCGGGCCTCGATGTTGGAGGTGATGAGCGAGAATTACATCCGCTCGGCCCGCGCCTTCGGATTGCGCGAGCGCAGCATCGTCTTCCACTATGCGCTCAAGGTCGCCGTGCTGCCGACGATCACGCTCGTGGCCATTGGTTTCGGCGGTCTGCTGTCGGGCGCGGTTTTCGCCGAGATCATCTTCTCCCGGCCGGGCATCGGCAAGATCATCTACGACATGGTGCTGGCCCGCAATTTCCCGGTCGTCCAGGGCGCCGTTCTGGTGACCATCGCCCTTTACGTCGGCATCACCTTGGTCGCCGACATCATCGTTTCATGGTTGGATCCCCGTGTCCGCGACACCCTCTGACAACGGCGCCCCAGCCGCCGCTATGCCCGACGAAAGGCCCTACAGCCTGCGCCGCGAGAAGCTGGTGCTGTTCATGCGCAACCGGCTCGGCATGGCCGGGCTGTTTCTGGTTGTGCTGTTTTTCGCCAGCGCCATCTTCGCGCCGCTCTTTGCAACGCACGACCCCTTCCAGATGGACATACCCTCGCGCCTGTCGGGGCCGACCGCGGATCACTGGGCCGGCACCGACCAGTTGGGGCGCGACACCTATTCCCGCGTGCTCTACGGCGGACGGGTGGCGTTGCAGGTGGCGGCCATCGGCGTCTCGGTCTCATTGGCCATCGGCCTGGTGCTCGGCATGCTGGCGGGCTACGGACCGCGCTGGCTCGACAACCTGTTGCTGCTTCTTTTCGATACCATTCGCTCTTTCCCCACCATCGTTTTGGCGCTGGCGGCGGTCGCCCTATTGGGACCAAGCCTGAATCTGGTGCTCGCGGTGGTGATCGTCACCACCATACCCGGCTATGCGCGCTTGACGCGAACCAGCACCTTGGCACTCAAGAACACCGAGTTCATCATGGCCGAACGCTCGCTCGGCGCCAGCATGGCACGGACGCTGTTTCGCCACATCATGCCGAACGTCATCGGCCCCTTGTTGATCCTCGCCGCTATGGACGTACCGGTGGTGGTGACCATCGAAGCCGGCCTCAGCTTCCTCGGCCTTGGCGTGCTGCCGCCGACCGCCAGTTGGGGAACGATCCTCAACGAGGGTTACCTGATCATCCGCGACACGCCTTGGCCGGTCATAGCTGGTGGTGTTCCACTGGTCTTGACGACACTCGGCTTCACCTTCCTGGGCGAAGCGCTGCGCGACGTTTTCGATCCGAAGCTTCGCAAGGGTCACTGACCTATGGATACCTTGCTCGACATTCGGAACCTCAACGTTGACTTCCGCACCCCACGAGGCCGGGTTCACGCCCTGCGCGACGTCAGCTTCAAAGTCCCTAAAGGCAAGATCGTCGGTCTGGTCGGCGAAAGCGGATCGGGCAAGAGTACGGTTATCTGGAGCATCACGCAGTTGCTTGCCGGCAACGGCGTGATCGAGGGCGGCGAGGCCCTGTTCAACGGCCGCGACGTGTTGAAATATGGGGAGTCCGAGCTGCGCGACTTCCGCGGCGAAGAGCTTTCCATCGTCTTCCAGGACCCGATGACGTCGCAGTCGCCGGTGCTCTCCTACAGCCAACAGATGACCGACATTCTCTATCGGCGCAAAGGCGCCTCGGACAGCGACAAGCGCCGCAGCGCCGTTGACATGATGCGCCGGGTCGGCATCCCCGATCCGGAAAGCCGCATCCTGCAGTACCCGCACCAGTTCAGCGGCGGCATGCGCCAGCGCGCCGGTATCGCCATGGCGCTGCTGATGGATCCGCTGCTGTTGGTTGCCGACGAGCCGACCACGGCCCTCGACGTCACCATGGAAGCACAGATCATCCATCTGATTCGCGAGCTCCAGACCGAGATGCAGGCGACCATCCTGTTGGTGTCGCACAACCTCGGTCTCATCGCCGAGCTCTGCGACGAGGTCGTGGTGATGTATGCGGGTGAAGTCGTCGAACATGGGGACGTGCGGGAAATCTTCTATAACGCCGCGCACCCCTATACCAAGGCCCTCTTGCAGTGCGACCCGGCGCGCGAGTTGATCCGTACCCGCAGTCTGCCGACAATTCCAGGCGACGTTCCCGACCTGCATGCGAAGCCGAAGGGCTGCGTCTTCGCCGCGCGCTGCCCGCAGGCCTTCGAAGCGTGCCGAGAGGATCGTCCAGGCGATCATGCGACCGGCGCCGATGGCCATAAGGCGCGCTGCCATCTTCTCGACGACGGCATCGCACGCGGCGCGCCGACACCGCAATCAGTGCAGGCAGCGACGCCAAAAGACACCGGCCCCAAGGCCGGCAACGCGGCCGGGTCCCTCCTGGATGTCGAGCGACTGCGCGTGCGTTTTCGTACCATGGGCGGCATCACGGCGCGGCTAAAGAAGGTCGAAGACCCCTTCGTCGACGCCGTGCTCGACGCTTCGCTCAGCCTTAAATCCGGCCAGACCCTGGGTCTGGTCGGTGAGAGCGGTTCCGGTAAGACAACGCTGGGCCGCGCCATCCTTGGCCTCGTCGCGGCGCATTCCGGATCCGCCAAGTTCGAGGGCCAGGAACTGCTGGATCTTTCGCCCGGGGCCTTCATGCCACTGCGCCGGCACATGTCGATGATGTTCCAGGACCCCATCGGCTCGCTGAGCCCGCGCCAGACCATCCGTTCGCTGATCACCGAACCCTTCGAGATTCACGGCCTCAAGGACCGAAGCTTGGAAGAGGAAGCCTCACGACTCTGCGACATGGTCAGCCTGCCGCGCAACTTTCTGTCACGCTATCCGCACGAACTCTCCGGCGGCCAGGCGCGCCGCGTCGGTGTCGCACGCGCGCTGTCGCTTAATCCCAAGCTCATCATCGCCGACGAACCGACGGCCGGTCTCGATGTCTCGGTGCAGGGAGAGATCCTCAATCTCATGAGCGACCTGCAGCGCGATCACGGCCTTGCCTACCTGATCATCAGCCACAATCTTCCCGTGGTTCGACATGTCAGCGATCTGCTCGCGATCATGTATCTCGGCCGCCTTGTCGAGCGCGGCAACTGCGAAGCGATCTTCGAGCAACCGTCGCACCCCTATACAGAGGCGCTGGTGCGCGGAGTTCCAAAACCGGACCCGGACCAGCGCCGTACCCTGGTCTCCATTGAAGGCGAGGTGCCCAGCCTGACGAACCGCCCCAGCGGCTGTGAGTTCCACACGCGCTGCAAATACGCCACCGAGCGTTGCAAGACCGAGCTGCCACTGGAAACCACACTGTCAGACGGCCGCATCGTCACCTGCCATCATCCGCTGATCGACTAAGAGGTCCTGTCGATGTCACTCGGGAGCACATGATGAGTTCGCCAGAGCTAAGCCTGCCTCCAATAGATTTCTCACGCTACCCCCTGGACGGCGACAGCGCCGCGGTTGCCGCGCTCGTAGGAACCTGCCGCGCGCAGCTCGACGGCCGGCAATATTGCTCCCTGCCGGGATTCATCCGCGGCGACGCGGTCGAAGAGATGGCACGTCAGGCAGTTCCGCTCCTGCCGCAGGCCAACCCGGCCAACTCCCGTCGAAATTGCTATTTGCAGCGCGCCGGCGACCCCAGCCTGGGCAATGAGCACCCCAGGAACATTTTCAATCAAGCCAGCTACCGGATGATCGCGGCCGATCTGCTGACCGAGGGCTCGCACTTGAAGCGGCTCTATCATTGGCCGCCGTTTCAACAGATGGTCGCCGCCATCGTTGGCACGGGCCGGCTCTTTCCCAACGAAGACCCACTGCAGCCGGTGAATGTTATCTGCTACGGCGACGGCGACCAGTCCGCCTGGCACTATGACTCCACCAACGCCTTCACCATGACCCTGATGCTGCAGGCGGCGGAGGAGGGTGGTCTCTTCGAACTCGCGCCCAACACACGCGCCGGCGAGGGCGACGAGGATATCCCCTACATGCTCGAGGTTCTAAAGGGCGGCCGTGACCGTGTCGCGACGGTGTCGCGGGAACCCGGCGAACTCACCATCTTTCGCGGTTGCAACTCTCTGCACCGGGTTTCGCCGGTCAGCGGCGACCGCCTGCGCATGATGGCTGTCTTTGTCTACGAAGAGGCGCCCGGGATCACCGGCGATCCGGAAGTCAACCAGACCGTCTACGGTCGTACGGGCGCGGAGCGTTAGAGGCCTTTCAGGCGCCCCTGACCCGATCATTGCGGAAGACGGCGCCGTCCTTCATGACGAAGAAGACGTCGTGCAGGGCTTCGATGCGCTCCAGCGGGTTCTCCGGCACGGCGATGATGTCGGCGATCTTGCCGGCCTCGAGGCTGCCGAATTCCTCTTCGCGGCCCAACAGGCAGGCCGGATTCCACGTCGAGGCGTGGATGGTTTCGGCCGGCGAAAGGCCACAGTCCCTCGCCATCATGACCGGTTCCTGCATGTTGTCGCCGGCATGATTGCCGGGCGTCCCGACGTCGGTTCCCATGGCAATCTTGACGCCGATCTCGTGGGCGAGGCGGATGTTGGCGATACGCATGGCGCGCAGCCCGGTGTAGCGATCATGAATGTGTTGCGGCATGTTCGCCGAGACCTGCGGGTCGTTCAACATGGCGGAACTGACACAGATTGTCGGCACCAGAAAGGTGCCGTGCTTTTTCATCAGGCCGTAGACCTCGGGGTTGCCGAAGGTCCCGTGTTCGACGGAGCGACAGCCGCACTCGGCGGCGTTCCTGATCGCCTCGGTGGCATGGGCATGCGCCGCGACGTGGGTAAAGTTGTCGCTGGCGATCTCGACGGCGGCGCGGATTTCGTCGGGCCGGTACTGGATCGCGTCGGCGCGTTCGTACTTGGTCGAGGTCATGGCGCCAGAGGCCATGATCTTGATAAGGTCGGCGCCGGCGGCGAGCTGTTTGCGGGCGCCCTTGCGAACCTCCTCGGGGCCGTCGCATTCCTCATACATGCCGACGAAATAGGGCGTCGAGCTGGTCGTCTGGCTCAGAATGCGTCCGGCGCAGAACAACCGCGGCCCCTCGATCCAGCCGGCATTGATGGCTTCTCGCACGGCGATCTCGTGATAGTCCCAGCCGCCGACCTCGCGGGCCGTGGTGATCCCGCAGTGGAGCATGCGGCGCGCCGCGCCGGCGGCCCAGATGGCGATGGTGCCGGGCAGGGCGTCGCGCCAGGGGTTGTTGGGATTGGGGCTGCGGGTGTTGACGCAGATGTGCACATGGCAGTCGATGAAGCCCGGCAGCAGGTAGGCGCCGTCGAGATCGACGGCCTCAGCCGTATTCGACGGGGCTATGCCGCATTCGATGATGCGCCCGTCTTCGACGCGAAGGTCCGCAGCCGAAAAGGTCCCGTTGTGAACGTCGAAAACCTGCCCGCCTCTGACCCACATGAGCCCCCCTTGTCTCTCTCAAGCCGTGCTGTCTGCCGGCGTCGGGAATCATATTACACACGCGCCAATGTGACGTGGATCTATTCCGGCCGTCACTTCGACCGAAGCGTACCTTAGCCTGCAACGGTCGCCGCCGATGCACCTCATGGATCTGCCGCCAGATCGCTGCCTCGGTATTTTGACGCAGGTCATGGAGGAACTATGCCAGAGCGCGTAAGGCTTATCCCGCCGTGGCATAATCACGGCAATCGGAACACCTTGGGGAGAGGCTGCCATGTTCAAGCACATTCTCGTACCCGTCGACGGATCGCAGCATTCTGGACGCGCGGTCGCCGTCGCCGGCGACTTGGCCAAGCGTTATGGCGCGC
>JAJFGM010000140.1 GCA_021776145.1 Kiloniellaceae bacterium
GGAAGCCGTCGACATGCATTTCTTCGACCCAGGTGCGCAGGCTGTCGAGCACCATGCGCAGAACATTCGGGTGGGCGAGGTTCAGCGTGTTACCGCAGCCGGTGTCGTTCGTGTAGTAGCGCGGCCGCCCGCTGTGAAGCCGGTAGTAGGACGCGTTGTCGAGCCCGCGAAAGCACAGGGTCGGGCCGCGATGATCGCCCTCGGCGGTGTGATTGTAGACGACGTCGAGGATCACTTCGATCCCGGCGGTGTGAAATCGCCGGACCATGGCCCGGAAGCCGGCGGCGCCGGCCGGCCCAAAATAGCGGGGCTCGGGTGCGAAAAAGCCGATCGAATTGTAGCCCCAGTAGTTTCTAAGCCCGCGTTTCAGCAGGGCGCCCTCGTCGACGAAGGCCTGGACCGGCAGCAACTCGATCGCGGTGACGCCGAGCTTGTCGAGATGCTCGAGGATCGGATCGGCGGCGAGGCCCTCATAGGTCCCGCGCAGTTCCTCGGCGACATCCGCGCGCTGGCGCGTGAGGCCCTTCACATGCGCCTCGTAGATAAACGTCTCGTCCCAGCCGCGCAGCGGGCGCCGATCGCCCTGCCAGTCCCAGCGCGGATCGATCACGACCGATTTCGCAACGAAGGGGGCGCTGTCGCGCGTATCGAATGAGAGGTCGCGCGCGGGTGCGCTGGGGTCGTAGCCGAGCAGCGCGTCGCTTGTGCCCCAGCGCCCGCGAAGCTCGCGCGCATAGGGATCGAGCAGCAGCTTGTTGGCATTGAAACGGTGGCCTTGTTCCGGTGCGTAGGACCCGTGGGCGCGGAACCCGTAAAGCGCGCCCGGCCCCAAGCCCGGCGCGTAGCCGTGCCAGACCGGCCCGCTGCGCTCTGGCAATGGCACGCGCGCGATCTCGGTCGCGCCGTCGGCGGCGAACAGGCAGAACTCGATTTTTGCGGCGTTGTCAGAGAACACGGCAATGTTCAGGCCGTCGCCGTCCCAATGCACGCCCATCGGAAAGGGTCGCCCGCCCTTGAGCTCGACGGACGTCATCTTACCCATCGACGGGGGGTTCCGCGCCATCGACGAGCGACCGGTAAAGCGCGACATAGGTCGCCACCGATCGGTCCCAACCGACGGGATGCCGCATCGCCCGGCGGATCATCGAGCGCCAGGCCGGCGCATTGGCGTAGACATCGCAGACGCGATCGATCGCATCGCCGAGTGCCGCGGCCGTGACGGGTGCGAACTGGAACCCGGTGGCGCAGCCGGCCGCGAGCGCGGCATCGTTGGCGTCGACCACGGTGTCGGCGAGGCCGCCGGTGCGTGCGACCACCGGCAGCGTGCCATAGCGCAAGCCATAGAGCTGGGTCAGACCGCAAGGCTCGAAGCGCGAGGGTATCAGAATTGCGTCGGACCCGGCCTGCATCAGATGCGAGAGCGGTTCATCATAGCCGATGACCACGCCCACCGAGCCGGGATCGCGCCGCGTCGCCTCCAGGAACCCGGTCTGCAGATCGGCTTCGCCGGCGCCAAGCACGACGAGCCGCGCGCCGCGCGCCCGAAGCCGCGGCAAGGCCTCGAGCAAAAGGTCGAGCCCCTTCTGTCGCGTCAGACGGCTGACGACGCAAAACAGCGGCGCGTCCGCGCGCGGCATCAGGCCGAAGCGCGCCTCGAGCGTCGCCTTGTTCGCGGCTTTGCCCTTGGGCGCCCGGCTGGAATAGACCGCTTTGATCGCCGGGTCGGTCGCGGGATTCCAAACAGCAAGATCGACGCCGTTCAGAATTCCGGTCAGGTCGCTGCGCCGCGCCGCCAGCACGCCCTCCAACCCCAGTCCGTAGTCGGGCGACAACAGTTCATTCGCATAGGTCGGGCTGACGGTGGTGATCCGGTCGGCGTAGACGAGCCCCGCTTTGAGGAACCCGACGTGTCCGAAATACTCGTAGCCATCGGCGTTGAACGCGGCCTCCGGCAGGCCGAGCTCGGCGCTCGCTGCGGCGGGAAACAGCCCCTGAAAGGCGATGTTGTGGATCGTCAGAACGGCCGGCGGGGCCGGTTTCGCGCCGAGCCTGAGATAGGCCGGCACCAGACCGGCCTGCCAGTCATGCGCGTGCACCAGATCGGGCCGCCAGCCGTCAAGCTCGCCGCGGGCGACCTGCGCCGCGGCCAGTGACAGGGCGCCGAAGCGGAGATGGTTGTCGGACCAGTCGCGGCCATCGCTGTCGGCATAGGGATTGCCCGGACGATCGAACAGATGCGGCGCGTCAAGAAGCAAAAGGTCGAGCCCCGCGGCGCGCACGGCGACCAGCCGCGCCGGCCCACCGTGAAACGCTCCCGAATTCAGCACCTCCTCGCCCGTCGCCAGGACCTCGGCCAGAGCCGGGTAGGCTGGCAACATCACCCGCACCTCGACGCCCAGCGGCGCCAAAGCCTTCGACAAGGCACCGACCACGTCCGCCAGTCCGCCGGTCTTCACGAAGGGGGCGCATTCCGATGCGACAAAAAGGACCCGCACGATCAGCTTTCCAGCCGGTCGATCATCGCCTGGGTGATCAGGCAGACGCCGTTCTCCGAACGCCGAAAGCGCAGCCCGTCCTCCTCCGGATCCTCGCCGACGACCAGTCCTTCGGGTATTTGGACACCGCGGTCTATAACGACATTGGTCAGCTGAGCGTTTCGGCCGACCGCAACATGGGGCAAGGCGACGACACCCACCAGATCGGAATAGGAACGTGTGTGTACGCCGGTGAACAGCAGGCAGCGGTCCAGCCTCGAGCCCGAAATAATGCAGCCGCCCGACACCATTGAACTGACCGCCATTCCGCGCCGGCCCTCCTCGTCGTGGATGAATTTGGCAGGCGGGTTGATCTCGGCGTAGGTCCAGATGGGCCAGTCGCTGGCGTAGAGGTCAAGTTCAGGCGTGAAGTCGGTAAGATCGATGTTCGCCTGCCAGAATGCATCGACTGTGCCGACGTCGCGCCAGTAGGGCTCCGTCTCCTGGCCGCTCATCACACAGGAGCGACTGAAGCTGTGCGCGACCGCCTTGCCATTCTTGACAACTTGGGGAATCAGATCCCTGCCGAAGTCGTGGCTTGAGTTCGGGTTCTCCGCGTCTTCTTTCAGCAGTTCGATCAAGAGCGCGGTTTCGAACACGTAGATGCCCATGCTGGCCAGCGCAACGTCCGGCTTGCCCGGCATTGCCGGAGGATCGGCGGGCTTTTCGACGAAGTCGACGATGCGTTCGCTTTCGTCGATCTTCATCACGCCGAATCCGCTCGCCGCGGCGCGTGGCGTCTCGATGCAGCCGACGGTTACGTCGGCACCGCTGACGACATGCTGCTCCAGCATAAGGGCATAGTCCTGCTTGTAGATGTGGTCGCCCGCGAGAATGACGATGTATTTCGGCGCGTAACTTTCGATGATGTCGATATTCTGCGTCACGGCGTCTGCGGTTCCGAGATACCAATGCCCATCGTCGACTCGTTGCGAAGCTGGAAGGATGTCGAGCGACTCGTTGCGCTCGGCGCGGAAAAAGCTCCAACCGCGTTGAAGATGCCGAATCAGGCTATGGGCTTTGTATTGTGTCGCAACTCCGATCCGCCGAATGCCCGAATTGACCGCGTTCGACAGGGCAAAGTCGATGATCCGGCTCTTGCCGCCGAAATAGACCGCCGGCTTGGCGCGATTGTGGGTCAGCTCATTCAGGCGGCTACCGCGCCCTCCGGCGAGCACGAAGGCCATCGTCTGCTGGGACAGCCTGTGCGAGTGGGTCGGTTCGGGCATGGTCTCCTCCGCTGCAATTCCTGACGGTCCGCTCGGGTCACCCCTTCGCCAGGATGAAAATCACTGTCGAGAGTGGCGGCATCATGATCTCGATCGAATTTATCCGGCCGTTCGCGGCCACAGCGCGGCTTTCGACGCCGCCGGGATTGCCGCGCCCGCCTCCGCCATACGCCTTGGCGTCGGTATTGAGCCGCTCAATCCAGCGACCGGGCGCCGGAACTCCAACGCGCCAATTCGGTCGTTCGACCGTGTTGAAGTTGCACACGATCAACGCCGGCGGCGTGTCGCCGTCGCCGTAGCGAACCCAGACGAAGACCGACTCCTCGGCGGCGTTCGCCTCAATCCATTCAAAGCCGTCACGCCTGCAGTCGCCCTGGTGCAGCGCCGGGACGCCGCGGTACAGACGGTTAAGGTCGCGCACCAGCCGCTGGACACCAGCATGCCAGTCGATATCGAGCAGGCGCCAGTCCAGACTGGCGTCGTGGTTCCATTCAGCGCCTTGCGCGAATTCCGAGCCCATGAACAGCAACTTCTTGCCTGGTTGCGCCCACATGAACCCGTAATAGGCCCGCAGATTGGCGAACTTGTCAAAACTCTCGCCGGGCATCTTGTTCAGCATGGAGCCCTTACCGTGCACCACCTCGTCATGGCTTAGGGGTAGGACGAAGTTCTCGGAAAAGGCGTAATGCAATCCGAAGGTCATCTGGTGATGGTGATGGCGGCGGTGAATGGGTTCGCGGCGGATATAGTCGAGCGTGTCGTTCATCCAGCCCATGTTCCATTTGTAGCCGAAGCCGAGGCCGCCCTGCGAGGTCGGCCGCGACACGCCTGGCCAGGCCGTCGATTCCTCGGCAATGGTCATAACGCCGGGAACATCGGCGTAGACCACCTCGTTCATCCGCTGCAAAAAAGCCACCGCTTCCAGGTTTTCCCGCCCGCCATGGACGTTGGGGATCCATGCGCCGGCATCGCGTGAGTAGTCGCGGTAGAGCATCGACGCGACCGCGTCGACGCGCAGCGCGTCGATATGGTGCTCGCCCAGCCAGTAGAGCGCGTTTGCGATCAAGAAGTTCATGACCTCGGGCCGGCCATAGTCGTAAACCAGCGTCCCCCAATCGGGATGAAGGCCCTCGCGTGGGTCGGCGTGCTCATACAGCGGCGTGCCGTTGAAGCGCTCGAGCCCGTGCGAGTCGGAGGGAAAGTGCCCCGGCACCCAGTCCAGGATCAGCCCTAAATCGGCCGCGTGAGCCGCCTCCACGAAGTCGCGAAACTCGCCCGGGGTTCCGTGCCGGATCGTCGGCGCGTAAAGGCCTACCGGCTGATAGCCCCACGAGCCGTTGAAGGGGTGTTCCGAGACCGGCAACAACTCGATATGGGTGAACCCCATGGTGCTCGCGTATTCAACCAGTTGCGTGGCGAGCTCGTGGTAGGAGAGCGGCCGCCCGCCCTCTTCCGCGACCCGCCGCCAAGAGCCGAGATGGACCTCGTAGATCGAGATGGGTCGATCGACCCGTTGCACCTCGCTTCGGCGCGCCATCCAGGCCCC
>JAJFGM010000015.1 GCA_021776145.1 Kiloniellaceae bacterium
AGTCGACCGGCTCGTCGCTGATTCGCCAGTCCAAGGCTGTTGGCAGCTGTGGTTCCATGTTGCGAATCTAGCGCCTTCCACGGGCTTGCGGTAGCCGCCATTCGGCCTTGCGCTCGCACCGCCCGGCGGTCATCTTTTGCAAACAACGTTCCGTAGTCGGAAGAGTGCCCAAATTCCGAGATTCGTCCTATCGAATTTCGGAATTGACTGGGCACTAACCATTTCGATTCGGCGTGAAGGCTGCGGAGCAGGGCGCGCATGAAGAGCCCGACTCCGGAGCCATCACACTAGGGCACAGCGGCCAGAATATTGGCGGCACAAGCAGATTTCCAGGAAGAGGATGGGCCAATGTCAGACGATCTTCGCGAGGCCGCGCTGGTCTATCATCGCGAACCGCGGCCCGGCAAGCTGGAGGTGGTGGCGACAAAGCCCCTGGGTACGCAGCACGACCTGGCGCTTGCCTATTCGCCGGGTGTCGCGGCCGCTTGCATGGCCATCGTCGATGACCCGGCGGAAGTGTCGACGGTAACGGCCCGCGCCAATCTTGTCGGTGTGGTGACCAACGGTACGGCGGTCCTCGGACTCGGCGCCATTGGTCCGCTGGCTTCGAAACCGGTGATGGAAGGCAAGGCGGTCCTGTTCAAGAAGTTCGCCGGCATCGACGTATTCGATATCGAGGTCGATGCCCTCGATCCCGATCGCCTGGTTGATGTCGTGGCGGCGTTGGAGCCGACTTTTGGCGGCATCAATCTCGAGGACATCAAAGCGCCGGAGTGCTTCCTGGTTGAGAAAGCCTGCCGCGAGCGGATGAACATACCGGTCTTTCACGACGACCAGCACGGGACCGCAATCATCGTTGCTGCCGCTGTCTACAATGCCATGCGCCTAGTCGGCAAGGAGCTGGCGGACGTCAAGCTGGTGGCCTCCGGTGCCGGCGCCGCGGCGCTGGCTTGCCTTAATCAATTGGTCTCCCTGGGAATTCCGCGCGCCAACATATGGGTCACCGACATCGCTGGCGTCGTCTACGAGGGGCGCAGCGAAGCAATGGACGAGTGGAAGGCGGTCTTCGCGCAAGAGACCTCGGCGCGCAGTCTAGGCGACGTCATCGATCAGGCCGATATCTTCCTCGGCCTTTCGGCGCCCGGTGTGCTCAAGCCTGAAATGGTGAAACGCATGGCACCGCGGCCCTTGGTCATGGCGCTGGCCAACCCGGTGCCGGAAATCATGCCGGAAGAAGTCCTGGCGGTGCGTGACGACGCGCTTATGGCCACGGGTCGCTCGGATTTTCCGAACCAGGTCAACAACGTCCTGTGTTTTCCCTACATCTTTCGCGGCGCTCTCGACTGCGGCGCGCGAACGATCAACGAAGAAATGAAAATTGCCTGCACCAAAGCCCTTGCCGACTTGGCGATGGCCGAGACCAGCGACGTCGTCGCCCGTGCCATGGGCGGCGATTCCAAGCGGTTCGGGCCTGACTATCTGATCCCCAGCCCGTTTGACCCGCGGCTCATTCTCGAGATCGCGCCGGCGGTGGCCAAGGCGGCCATGGAAAGCGGTGTCGCCAGCCGCCCGATCGAGGACTTTTCCGCCTATCGTCGTGATCTCGAACGCTTCGCCTTCCGTTCCGGCCTTGTCATGAAACCGATATTCGAGCGTGCCAAGAACGACCCGCGTCGTGTCATCTATGCCGAGGGCGAAGACGAGCGGGTCCTGCGTGCCATTCAAATTGTTATCGACGAAGGCCTGGCCAAGCCGATCCTGGTTGGGCGCCCGGATGTGGTCGAGACCCGGGCCGAACGGCTAGGGCTGCGCATTCAGCGTGGCAAGGACTACGAATTGATCAATCCGCAGGACGACCCAAGATTCCGTGACTATTGGGAAACATACCACGGCCTTATGAAGCGCAAGGGCGTTTCGCCCGATGGCGCGCGCGAGATTGTGCGGACCCGCAATACGGTGATCGCCGCCCTGGCGGTGCACCGCGGCGAGGCGGACGCCATGATCTGCGGAGTCACCGGCGGTTATCAGAAGAATCTGCGCCATATCCGCGATGTCATCGGCAAGGCCGAGGGCATTCACGACTTCTCGGCGATCAGTATGCTGATTCTGTCGAGCGGTTCCTATTTCCTGGTCGATACCTATGTCAGTCAGGATCCCGACGCCGAAGAGCTTGCCGAGATGACTATAATGGCCGCGCGCCACATCGAGAACTTTGGCATAAAACCCAAGGTGGCCTTGATTTCGCACTCCAACTTCGGCAGCTCGGACAGCGCGTCGGCGCGCAAGATGCGCGAGGCGCTGGCGCTTTTGCACGAGCGCGCGCCGGACCTTGAAGTCGAAGGCGAAATGCAGGCCGACGCGGCGCTCAACGAGGGCATACGGGAGCGTATCTTCCCGGCTTCCAAGCTGCGCGGCGCGGCCAACCTTTTGGTCCTGCCAACTCTCGATGCCGCGAACATCGCCTTCAATCTGGTCAAGATCCTGGGCGAGGGCCTATCTGTCGGGCCGATCCTGATCGGCACGGCGGCCCCGGCGCATATCCTCACGTCCTCGGTGACGTCGCGCGGTGTGCTCAATATGAGCGCAATTGCCGTCGTCGATGCCCAGATCCGGGCCATGAAAGGCTAGGGCCGATGCGTCAGCTTCCGCCGGAAAGGGACGACAATGAGCCTTGGCTGCCGGAGGTTTTTGAGGATAGTTATGGCCTGTCGGCGGACCTTATCTTCGCCGTAACGGATGCGCTCGAGGCTGGCGACGGCGTACAGGCACACGCCCTTGTCATCGATCTGCACGAAGCCGATCTGGCGGACCTCGTGGAGTCGCTTGGGCGCGACGACCGGACCAAATTGGTCAAATTGCTCGGCGCGGATTTCGACCCCGAGGTTCTCCCATTCCTCGACAGTGCGGTGCTCGAAGATCTGCTCGAGGAAATCGCGCCACTGGACCTTGCGCGCTCCATCGCCGAGCTCGATAGCGACGATGCGTTCGACGTCATCGAAGATCTCGACGAGGCGGCGCAGCGACGCGTCCTCGACTCTCTGACACCCTCGGATCGTCTGGTCCTCGAGGAAAGCCTGACCTATCCAGAAGACTCCGCGGGCCGGCTCATGCAGCGCGAGGTGGTCGTGGTGCCAGAGTCTTGGACCGTCGGCGAGACCATCGACTATCTGCGCGCCGGCGAGAATTTGCCGGATGACTTCTATGACCTCTTCGTCGTCGATCCAAGGCACCATCCGGTCGGCTACGTTCCGCTCAGCCGTGCCATGCGCACGCGCCGCCCCGTGCCGCTGCGCGAGATCATGGAAGCCGACATGAAGACCATTCCCTTGGCCATGGACCAGGAAGAGGTGGCGTACGTATTTCGCCAATACGGCCTGGTTTCGGCGCCGGTGGTCGAGGACGGCGGGCGTCTGGTCGGTGTCATCACGGTCGACGATGTCGTGCATATCATCGATGAAGAGGCCGAAGAGGATCTCATGAAGCTTGGCGGCGTCAGCGAGACCGACCTCTATAGCGATGTTCTCGACACAACCAAATCGCGGGCGTCGTGGCTGGTCGTCAATCTCGGGACCGCAATCGTCGCGTCCCTGGTAATCAGCATGTTCGAAGGCACGATCCAGCAACTGGTCGCACTGGCCGTGCTCATGCCCATCGTTGCCTCGATGGGCGGCAACGCCGGTACCCAGACTCTGACGGTGGCGGTGCGCGCCATCGCCATGAAGGATCTCAGTGCCGCCAACGCCAAGCGTTTCGTCGGCAAGGAATTGTTGGTGGCGTGCGTAAACGGGCTGCTATTCGCCGTTCTGACCGGCGCCGTGGCCTGGTTATGGTTCGATGCTCCGGCGATTGGCGCGGTGATCGCCGCGGCCATGGTCATCAATATGGTGATCGCGGGCTTGTCGGGCACGCTCATTCCCATGGGTCTGGACAAGGTGGGCGTCGATCCGGCGGTGGCCTCCTCGGTTTTCGTGACCACCGTGACCGACGTCGTAGGGTTTTTTGCCTTTCTCGGTCTCGCGGCGGTATTTTTATTATAATCAATAAGTTGTCGGTCTAACCGAAGGCGATATAGCACATGTACCGCGCCTTGGCCGGAAGGGGCGGGAGAGGTGAGCTTGGATCACATACTTTACGTTTACGTAAACGTAAAGTATGTTGCTGTCATGACCGAAACTTTCAGCATCGCCGAGTTGGCGGCCGAGTTCGCTGTCACGGCGCGCACCATTCGCCACTATGAGGACGAGGGGCTGCTGTCGCCATTGCGCGACGGACAGCGGCGCATCTATCGCCATCGCGACCGCACGCGTTTGAAGCTCATCCTGCGCGGACGGCGTCTGGGGTTTGCCTTGGCCGAAGTTCGTGAAATTCTCGACCTCTACAGCGACGACCAGGGCGAAGCGGAACAGCTGCACTTTCTGATCGGCAAGATCGCCGCGCGCCGCGTCGACTTGGAGGGCAAGAGAGAGGACATCGAGGCCTCGCTCATGGATCTGGATGTCGTAGAAGAAAATTGCCACAAGCGCCTGCGGCAGTTGAAAAAAGCGGCC
>JAJFGM010000141.1 GCA_021776145.1 Kiloniellaceae bacterium
GCCGTCCCTGCAGCGCCGCATGGCCCAGGCAAAGCCCAGTTGGATGCGGCTGATGTCGTGTTCCTCCACGGCCTTGGCGGCAACCGGCCAAGCCGGTGTTTGCGACGCCGAAACCGCCGGCAGCCAGGGCTCGCTGTCCCATGCGCTATTAGCGCCCCTGTGGGACAATTGGCAGATCAGGACGCCGCCGTGTTTGTGGATGCGTTGCGCGAAGCGTTGGAAGTGGGGCACAACATCGTCGCGTGACGCATCTAGGACGCGTCTTGACGCGGCGACGGAATCGCTCGCGATCGCGGCGCCGCCGCAGATTGTCAGCCCCATGCCGCCCTTGATCTTTTCCAGATGGTAAAGCTGATAGCGTTCCTTTGGCAGCCCGTCGACGGCTGTTCCCGACGCGTGGGCGCTCGAGAAAACGCGATTGCGAAAGGTGACGCCCTTGATTTTCAGGGGCCGCAGCAGCGGGTTGGCCACGTTCATCGGGACTCGCTCATCGGGATTCGCTCATCGGGGCTTGTTCATTGAGGCGGAGGTAGCGGATGTCGGCTATAGGTGCGTCGTTGGGCGGGTGTCGCTGGTAATCCCGACTCAGGGTACCAAACAATCGAATCTAGGGAGAAGGCTCCCGCAGGATATCCTCCTCGAGCAGGTAACGATAGATCTCGGCGGCGGCCGCATCGGGCGCCAGGCCCTCGGCCAGCCGGCGCCGGTTGGTCTCGTTGCCTTCGCCCGGGTTGGGAAATTTCAGGCGATTCTGCGCCCGCCCGGCTTGCCAGTCGGCACGTACGGCGTCAATGACCAGGCGTGCGGCGATCGGCTGGATGACGCCGCGCCGCGCCGCGCCGAAAGCGACGGGGCGCGGCTGTGGCGCGGCATCGTGAACAGTGGCCAGTAGCGGCAAGCGGCTTCTGACGGCGCGGCGTTGTCCGGCTGGCAGGGCCTGTAGCAGGTTGGCGCTGTCATTGTCCGGGCGCAATGCGACGACATCGGAAATCAGCGGCAGTTCGAGTGCGCGGGCCAGCAGATAAGGCAGCAGGCCGGAGTCCTCGCCGCCGCTGCCCTTGCTGCCGGCAAGGATGATGTCGGGCCGCGATTGCCGCAGGTGGTCCTCAAGGCTCGGGATCGCGTCGGCTTCGATTGGCGTGTCGAGCACGGTAAGGCTGGGAATTCCCATGCCGAGGTAGTCGCGCAGCGCCGGCTGTGTCGGATCGCCGGCGTGAATTGCCTCGATCTCCACACCACTGCCCCTGTTGGCGAGACCCAAGGCCAACTCAAGGGCCTGGGCATCGCGACGGGCTCGCCCGGCGCGGTCGGACACCCGGTGGCGGCCGAGCGAGACCAGGACGGCCACACGCAAACCTACGGTCGCATCTTCAACCACGGCCACGTCTCCTGTCCAACAGCTTGACGAACTCTGGCAGGATCGCCTGGGCATCGCCGACAATGGCGAGGTCGGCGCGGCGCATGGCGGCACAGTTGGGGTCTTGATTGATTGCCACAACGCGAGCCCGCTCGGACAAGGTGTCGAGCTGTCGCCGCGTGCAGGACATGCCAAAGGACAGGCAGGCGTGCGCGGCGCCGTATTGCCCCTGCGGGCTGATTTGTCGGCTGCGCGGCATCTGGCCGCTGTCGACGACGCCGCGGCTGCCGGCGATGGCGGCGCCCATCAAGTTGGCAGCGGTATAAAAGCTATGCCAGTCGGTGACGCCTCGGCCGCCGGCCATGATCAATTCGGCTTCCTCGAGCGCCACGGCTTCCGGTTCGATCTGGAGCGGGCCGAGGTCGCGGATGTGCGGCTGTACGGCGATCTTGAGCGTGGCGACGGCGCGCGCCTCATGGCGTTGCGCGCGGCGCGGCGCGGCCGCGTCGTCTGCCAGCAGCACGACACGCGGTGTCGCCAAAGTGATGTCGTAGTTGCGCGCGGCGGCAAGGCGCGTGGTTTCGGTCAGGCTGATCCGCCAGGCATCACCGGCCGCGCGTTCGCCGAGAATTGCGCCAACGCGGCGTCCGAGATCGGCACCGCCGGCCAAGGAGTCCGGCAACAACAGGTGGCGCGCCGCCACCTTGCTGGTGATCGCAACGATGGCCGCCGCGCGCGCCTCCGGCGCATAGCCGGCAAAGGTCTGGCCCTGGAAAGTGACGAAGCGATCGACGCCGGAGGCGGCGAGGTCATCCCGCGGTTCGCCGAAAATCACCGCCAGCACGGCGCCGCCGGCTTCGTCGGCGAGGCCGCGTGCCGCCCGGAGCAGTTGCCGGTCGTGGCGGCAGAGCTGTCCATCCGGAAGGTCGGGTACCGCCACGATGTAGTAGGCCGGCGCTTCGTTGACGGTGACGCCGTCGTTCACTGTGACCTCCGGCGCCGCGGTTTGACCGGGCTGGGCCACGCTACTCTCGGCGGTCGGTGCCGCCAGGTGGCTCAGACGTCGGCGTCCCTGCCGTCCCGTGGCGCGGCTGAAATGCGCGCGCGGATCCCGGCGTGGCCGGGTGCTGCCGTTTTAAGGCATCCCCCCTCCACAACGACTCGAGCAGGATTTCCGCCAGATCGCGGACTTGCGGCCGCGGGCCGGCGGTGTCTTCGAATTGGCTGGCGCAGTTGGGGCAGGCGACGACCAGGATTTCGGCGCCGCTATCGCGAACTTCACGCTGGCGCTAATCGGCGATGCGCGTTTCGCCTTCAACATCGCAAATCGCCGCGCCTCCGCCGGCGCCGCAGCAGCGCGTCTTCGAACGCGTCAATGGCAGCTCTCGTACCGGCCGGCCGACATACTGCAAAAGCGCCCGCGGCGCCTGTATCTCGTCGTTGTAGCGGCCAAGGTAGCAGGGGTCGTGGTAGGTCAGCGTGGGCCCGGGCCGCGGCCGCAGATCGAGCTCGCCCTTGACCACGAGTTCCGACAGGAAGGTCGAGTGGTGCAGCACCTGGTAGTGGCCGCCGAAATCCGGATATTCGTTGCGCAGCATCTGCAGGGCATGCGGATCGGGGGTGACGATCTGGCGAAACTCGTACTTCCCCAGGGTCAAGATGTTGCGTCGTGCCAGGTCCTGAAAACTGGCCTCGTCGCCGAGACGTCGCGCCAGGTCGCCGCAGTCCAGCTCTTCGCTGCCGAGCACGGCGAAATCGACGCTGGCGGCCTGCAGCAGGCGCACCAGGGCCCGCAAGCCGCGCTGGCGGTTCGGGTCGAAGGCGGCGTCGCCGGGCCACAGCAGGATCTCGGCCTGGCCGACGTCGCGAAAGCGCCGCATTTGCAGGCCGGCCGCCCAGTCGAGGCGCGCCGACTGCGCCTTGCCGCCGGGGTTGTCGGTGGCTCGCAACGCTTCCAGGCAGTTCGCCGCCGCGGTTGGTATCTGACCGCGTTCCAGGGTCAGGAAGCGGCGCAGATCGATAACCGCATCCATCGGATCGATCATCATCGGGCACTCCTGGGTGCAGGCGCCGCAGGTCGTGCAGGCCCACAGGGAGTCCGCCGCGATCAAATCGGGTGTGATCGGCAAGTCAGGAGCGCCTTGCCTGATCTCGTCCTCCTGGCCGGGATGCGGTTGGCCGGCGTAGTCCTCGTCGTTGCCAGGGCCAGTGAAGCCGACGACCAGGTCCTGGATCAGTTTTTTTGGGTTGAGCGGCTGTCCCGCGGCGAAGGCCGGACAAACCGCCTCGCAACGCCCGCATTCGACACAAGCGTCAAATCCCAGCAAGCGGTTCCAGGCAAAATCTCTAGGTGTCTCGACGCCGAGCTTATCGGCATTGAGGTCGAGCGGCGCCAATGCCATCGGGACCGGGTTGGTACCGAAGCGCTCGGGGCGGGGGTGAAAGGCCAAATGCAGGGCACCGGCGAGCGCATGTTTCATCGGCCCGCCCCAGGCCAGCCCGGCGAAGAGCTCGGCACAGCTCCAAATCAAGGCGACTGCCAGCGGCGCGATAACGAACCAGCTCAGCGGCCGCTCCGGCACCAGATCGGTGGCCGGCAGGGTAGCGATGGCGAAGGCCAGGGAGAACACCGCCAGACTGATCGGCAGGCGCCGCCAAGCACCGCCGGAAAGCTGGCCGCTGCGCCCCTTGGCCCGCAGAAGCCGGCGCTCGCCGACAAAGACCGTGCCGATGAACAACAACGCCAAGGCGGCCAACAACAGCCAAGCGAGAAAGACATTTTGCAGGCGCAACAGCTGCACCGGGACCAGCAGCAGGACAGCCGCGAGGAAGCCGCAGGCGGTGGTCAGATGCATGGTGCCGCTGAAGGAGTCGCGCGCCACCACGCGGTGCAGGTCGACGAAGTAGCGGCGCGGCAGGGCCAGCAGACCGGCAAAAACGGCGACCGCCGCCGGCCGGCCACGGCGCCATAGCCGGGCCCGTCGCCAAGCGCCGAAGGCGAACCCGGCGAAGGCAAAAATAAGCAGTGGCGGAAGAACCCATGCGAGCGACAAGGCGCGTCATCATCCTCGTGGTTTTGTCGGCCGTTACGACGGACTTTTGATAGGCCGGATTCGACCAGCACCCACTGTCGCGCGAGAGCATTGACCCGTCAATGCCGGGTCGGTTTGCCGTGGGGGGTCGACAATAAAACGCCACGAGCCTCTCAGCTCGCGGCGTTCGTTAGCCTGAGGAGGAGAAAAGCCCTCAGGCGCGCAGGCGCTCGTTCTCCGGGTCCCAGGGCGATTCGGCGATGACCTTCGCCGCAAAGCGTTCGCCGAGGATTTCGACCTCCAATTCGGTGCCTTCGGTCGCGAGGTCGGCGCGGACATAGGCCAAGGCCAGCGACTTGCCGAGGTTGTGGCCATAACCGCCGGCGGTGCAGCGGCCGATCATCTCGCCGCCTTGGTAGAGCGGTTCGTTGCCGCGGCAGTCGGCGATGGGACGGCCGCCGCGTTCCTCTGGCCAGACCTCCAGAGTGACGAAACCCTGCGGCACGCCGTCCTGTTGCTGGCGCACCAGGGCGTCGCGGCCGGTGAAGCTGCCCTTGTTGAGCCGCACGAAGCGGTCGAGTCCGGCTTCCAGGGCCGAGTACTCGCGGTTCAAGTCGGTGCCCCACATGCGATAGGACTTCTCCAGCCGCAGCACGTCCATGGCGCGCATGCCGACGTGGGTCAGGCCGAACGCCTCGCCGGCACGGACGAGGGCGTCGAAGATGTGGTTCTGGAACTCGATGGGGTGGTGCAGCTCCCAGCCGAGTTCGCCGACAAAGTTGACCCTGAGTGCCCGTACGTTGCTGGCCAGGCCGACGTTGATGGTCTGCGCCGTCAGCCAGCGGAAGGCCTCGTTCGACAGGTCGGTATCGGTGATTTTCTGCAGCAGCTTGCGCGAATCCGGTCCGGCCAGCACGAAGACGCCGTGGCTGGTCGTCAGGTTGTCGAGGCGCACGCTGCCATCCACGGGCAGCGCCTTGAACAGGAAGTCGTGGTCGTAACGCTCGGCGGCGCCCGACGAGATCAGATAGAAGCGATCCTCGCCGCTGCGGGTGATGGTGAACTCGCTGCGCACGCCGCCGTTTTGGGTCAGGGCGTGCGACAGCGACATGCGGCCGATCTTTTTCGGAATGGTGTTGGCCACCAGGCCGTCGAGATAGGCCTCGGCGCCGGGGCCCGAAACCTCGAACTTGGAAAAGGAGGTCAGATCGATCAGGCCGACCTTCTCGCGCATGGCCGTGGCTTCCTTGCCGACATGCTCGAAATAGTTGGTGCGGCGGAACGAGCGGACATCCTCGCGCGCGACGCCCTCGGGGGCGAACCAGTTCGGTCGCTCCCAGCCGTAGCGCTGGCCCCAGACGGCGCCGGCGGCGTCGAGCCGATCATGGCAGGGGCTGGTCTTGCCGGGACGGCAGGCCGGCCGCTCCTCGTCGGGATAGTGGATGACGAAAACGTGCTCGTAGGCCTCTTCGTTCTTCAGCTTGGTGTAGTTCTTGTTGGCGTAGGGCCCGAAGCGGCGCGGGTCGACGTCGAGCAGGTCGGTCGAGGGCTCGCCCTCGACGATCCATTCGGCGAGGAACTTGCCGGAGCCGCCGGCGGCGGTGACACCGAAGGAGTGGCCCTCGCAGAGCCAGAAGTTCTTCAGGCCCCAGGCCGGGCCGATCATCGGGCTTCCGTCGGGCGTATAGGCGATCGGGCCGTTGATGACGTCCTTGATGCCGGCCTCGGCGAAGATCGGCACGCGGTTGATGGCGGCTTCGATGTGCGGCTCCAGGCGATCGAGGTCGCCGGGGAAAAGGTCCTGGCCGAAGCTTTCCGGCACGCCGTCGACAAAGCAGGCCGGCGCGCCCTTTTCATAGGGGCCGAGGATCAAACCCTGGCGCTCCTCGCGCAGATAGTAGGAGGAGTCGGACTCGCGCAGCACCGGCATTTCCGGCAGGCCCTGTTTGTGCCGCTCTTCGAGGGCCGGATGCGCGTCGGTGACGATGTACTGGTGCTGCACCGGAATGACCGGCAGGTCGAGGCCAACCATGGCGGCGGTCTGGCGGGCATAGTTGCCGGTTGCCGTGACGATGTGCTCGCAGGTGATCTCGCCCTTGTTCGTGGTGATCAGCCACTCGCCGCCCGGCTTCTGGGTGATCGCCGTGACTTCGGTGTTGCGGTTGATCTCGGCACCGCCGTTGCGGGCGCCGATGGCCAGGGCGTTGGTCAGGTCGGCCGGCGCGATATGGCCGTCGTCGGGATGGAACAGGGCGCCGACCAGGCCGTCGATGTTGGCCAGCGGCCAGAGTTCCTGAATCTGTTTGGGGGTGATGATCTCGTAGGGCACGCCGATGGTGTTGGCGGTGCCGCAGTACTTTTGATACTCGTCCATGCGCTCCTGGTTGGTCGCCAGGCGCAGGTTGCCGGTGACATGGAAACTGACGTTCTGGCCGGTCTCGGCCTCCAGGCTCTTGTAAAGATCGACGGAGTACTTGTGGATCTGGCCGACGCCATAACTCATGTTGAAAAGCGGCAGCAGGCCGGCGGCGTGCCAGGTAGAGCCGGCGGTGAGCTCGGTGCGTTCGACCAGCATGACGTCGGACCAGCCCTGCTTGGTCAGATGATAGAGGACGCTGACGCCAACCACGCCGCCGCCAATGACAACCACCCGCGCATGAGATTTCATTCTTCGCCTCCTCCAGCGATCGGCCGGCGCATTAGTCCGGCACGGGCTGCGCTTTAGCAGCCACAATTATTGTCGGGTTGTAGCAGAACCGGCGTCGGGCCACCACGTTGCAGCGACTGCATTTGTCGTATCCACGTCATGCCGGCTTGATGCGGCGGCGCGAAATGGCGAGCCGGGCGAAACCCCCGCAAAACCGGGAAATCTGCTATGCTGGGGTGTGCAGCCGACGGGTGCCGCCGGGCTTTGCCCGGCCGCGCGCCGCAATTGCTCCCACGGCTGTCGCGGCTGCGACAGAGGGGGCGCCGGGCCGGCGCGATAAAGGCTGCTTGGTCTATTGGAGGACGTAAGCCGATGAGCGAAGTGGCAAACGCGGAAGGTGGCCGTCGCAGGCGCGGCGCCGCCGGTGGTGGGGCGGAAGCGCGGCGCGCCAAGCGCGGCGGCGGCGGTTTGATCAAGAACCGTCATATCACCCGCAAGATCCCCTGTTTCGAGCCGCTCGACGAGGCGGCCCTGGAGCTGATCGAGGCCAACGCCGAGACCGTGCTGGCAGAGGTCGGCATCGATTTTCGCGACGATGCCGAGGCGCTCGCCATGTGGAAGGACGCCGGTGCCGAGGTCGACGGCGAGCGCGTGCGCTTTCCCCGTGGTCTGTGCCGCAAGCTCTGCGAGACCATTCCGGCGGAGTTTACCCAGGCGGCCCGCAATCCCGAGCGCTCGGTGCGCGTCGGCGGCGACAACACGGTCTTCGCGCCGGTTTACGGTCCGCCCTTCGTACGCGATCTCGACGGCGGACGCCGCTATGCCACCATCGAGGATTTCCGCAATTTCGTGAAGCTGGCCTATATGGCGCCGTCGCTGCACCATTCCGGCGGGACGGTCTGCGAACCGGTCGACATCCCGGTCAACAAACGTCACCTCGACATGGTCTACAGCCATCTGCGCTACTCCGACCTGCCTTTCATGGGTTCGGTGACGGCACCCGAGCGCGCCGAGGATTCCATCGCCATGGCCAAGATCGTCTTCGGCGACGCCTTCGTCGAGGACAACACGGTGATCATCAACCTGATCAACGCCAACTCGCCGATGTCCTTCGATGACACCATGCTGGGCGCGCTCAAGGTCTATGCCCGCCACAACCAGGCCTGCATCGTCACGCCCTTTATTCTCTCCGGTGCCATGGCGCCGGTCACCCCGGTCGGCGTCATGACCCAGACCCTGGCCGAGGCTTTGGCCGGTCTCGCCTTCACGCAATTGGTGCGGCCTGGCGCGCCGGCGGTCTTGGGCTCCTTTGCCAGTTCCATATCCATGCAGTCGGGGGCGCCGACCTTCGGCACGCCGGAACCGGCCATGGTCCTTTTCGGCATGGGCCAATTGGCGCGGCGCCTGGGTGTGCCCTTCCGCTCGGGCGGCTCGCTCTGCGGCTCGAAGGTGGCGGACGCTCAGGCCGCCCATGAAAGCACGCAAACCCTGATGCCGACGCTTCTGGGCGGGGTCAACCTCGTCCTCCACGCCGCCGGCTGGCTCGAAGGCGGACTGGCATCTTCCTCCGAAAAAGTCGTCATCGACGCCGACCAACTGGGCATGATGCAGGTCATGTCCGGCGGCTATGATCTCAGCGAGAACGGTCAGGCCATGGACGCCATTCGCGAAGTCGGCCCGGGCAGCCATTTCCTCGGCTGCGCC